>NZ_JAMBDS010000028.1:0-37699 GCF_025143785.1 Brachybacterium sp. p3-SID1565 | reverse complement strand
GCTCCGATTCTCCTTGCTGAGACTCGGAACGGAACCCAGGGCGCTTCAGATCAGGGTCTGCTGGTTGGTCGCTCTCATGCGCCTAGCCTGTAGCCAGGCTGGCCCACCCCACCAATCCCTGTGTGCAGTCCGATCTTGGATAGAGCGACGACGGCGTATAGACAACGGTCGAGCGCAAGCGGACTTGTGGAGGGGGGTCAGTGGATGCTCCACAATGCCTCGGTCAACCAACCCTCTACGAAGCCCATTGTGTTCTCAGGCGTCCATCCGAGCACCGAGGGGAACTTGCCCATGGTCGTCCGCAGATCGCTGGCGAACCGCGAGTCAGGATCGACATGCCGCAGCAAGTAGGCCAGGACTGCCGTCAGGAAGTAGACCTTGTTGGTGTCGGCAGATACGAGGTGGTGCAGTTCCTGCCCCACCATGCGGCTGTTGATCTTGTCCGGCGGGTAAACAGTGCTCCTGTTCCAGATGCGCGCGTTGTGAGCGCAGTGGTTGCGGAGCACGTTCAGGGCCTTCAGCCAGCCGAACAACACCTGCGGATTCTTGACCCCGACCTCCCCCGCGATGCGCCGCGCGTCCTGGGGCTGCATCATCCGATAGAGCCCGATCAGGCAGCCCATCGTCATGAACTCGGTTGCGGCCCACACCGGCACCTCACCGTCGTACTTGGTGGCGAAGTGGACCACGTAATCCTCACGGTCTGCCTTACGTTGCAAGGAGTCGTACTCGCTGCGCCAGGTGTCGTACTTCGTCCCCACATGGTCGGGTCCGCGCGATACTGCATTGCATCGCTGGGGGTTAAGGCCGCTGCGGTCCAGGTGGGCAAGGGGTCCGTGCTTCCCCAGGTGGTAGCCCACCTTGGTGCGAAGCGCGACCTCCAGTGACTGGATGGCGGGCAGCAAGGTACGTCGAAGCCGGTGGTCGAAATCGTGGAGCGCCAAGGCATCCGACAGGCACGCGCCCGCCACGAAGTCATCCGAGCGGTGCACGTTGCCAGCATCGTCGGTGGTGAAGGCCCTCATCGGGTAGGTGTAGGCCGAGAGGCGGTAGTAGCCGATGCGCTTCAAGGCGCGAACCGCGTCGCGCTCGCTGCCCACGTCCAGCCCGCGACTGGCCAAGAGACGAACCTGTTGGTCGTAAGGCAGGTGGGGCTTGGAGTAGCGCATCACACTATGGTGCCAAAGGAAAACCGGCCCATGCACGACATGTGGCGCAAGGCCGGTTGCCGAGAGAGGGGCCGGTGTTTATGCCCCTATGGTAGCCGCCAGGGCCGACCTCGCGTCAAGACCCCGCGCGGGTCTCCTGATTTCTGTGCCCTCCCCACAAGCGGCCCGCCCGTGGGCGGGGAGGCAGGACGCAGCCTGTACGGTTTCCGGAATGTACCGCGTACGTCCTCCCACCGGAGGGGTGGCGTAGCCCCTGTCAGCGCCTTGGCTGTGACACCCGCACTGTCCCCGGCCGTGATCGGGCCCACCGCCCGGCGTCTAGGGTGGTGCCCATGACTGCCACGCCCGCGCCGCAGGGCCACCCCCGCGCGGCTTCCATTGAGAGGGCCACCGGGACCGGGTTCGCCACCTGGGTGACGCGTCTGGACGAGGCCGGCGGCCGCGAGCTCGACCACGCTGCCATCGCCGGGATGCTGGTGGACCGCTGGGGCGTGGGGGAGTGGTGGGCGCAGTCCCTCACCGTCGCCTACGAGCAGCACATCGGCCGTCGCGTGGTGGGCCAGAGCCGCGAGGGTGATTTCGGTGCCTCCGCCTCCCGCGCCGTCGATGGCGGCATGGACCAGGTGCGCGAGCAGTGGCACCGCTTCATGACCGCCCCGCGCAGGCAGGAGCTGGGGCTGGGTGAGGGGCGCCTCACCGACTCGCAGAAGTGGCGGTACTGGCGGGCCGATGTCGAGGACGGTTCGAAGCTCTCCGTCAACGTCACCGCCAAGCCCGGCCGCGCCGGCGACACCGGCAGTCCGCCCCGCAGCACCCTCGCGATCGAGCACAAGGGCATCGAGAGCGCCCAGGCCCGCGACGCCTGGAAGGGCGCCTGGAGGGCCGTCCTGACCGACTTCACCACCTGGACCAAGGAGAACCGCGACCGATGAGCACCGCCCGCCCCGAGAGCTCCGCCCCCAGCCGCCCCGAGGCCGCCGGCAGCCCCCTGCTGCCCGCCGCCGACGGCAGCAGCGATCCCCACCAGTGGCTCGAGGACGTCGAGGGGGCCGATGCCCTGGCCTGGGTGAGGGAGCGCAACGCCGCGGCCGAGCAGGAGCTGGACGCCGTGCGCGACCCCGCGGACCCGGAGGGCGCACCCCTGGCCGCGACCCTGCAGCGGGAGATCCGCGAGATCCTCGATGCCAAGGACCGCATTCCCGGCGTCACCAAACGCGGCGAGTTCCTTTACAACTTCTGGACCGACGCCGACCACGAGCGCGGGCTCTGGCGCCGCACCACCCTGGACTCCTACCGCACCGATGACCCCCAGTGGGACGTGCTGCTGGACGTGGACGCCCTCAACGCGGAGGAGGGCGAGGACTGGGTGTGGCACGGCGCCAGCCTGCTGCGGCCCGAGGGCGCCGCCGGCGGCGAGCCGTACCGCCGGGCCCTGGTGCGCCTGTCCCACGGCGGCTCCGACGCCGACGTGACCCGCGAGTTCGACCTGGAGACCCGGTCCTTCATCCCCGAGGCCGACGGCGGCTTCGTGCGCCCGGCCGCGAAGGGCTCCCTGAGCTGGATCGACGAGGACACCACCTGGGTGTCCACCGACTTCGGGGAGGGCACCACCACCCTGTCCGGGTACCCGCGCCAGGCACGACTGTGGAAGCGCGGCACGGCGCTGGCCGAGGCGGAGCTGGTGTTCGAGGCCGACGAGACCGACATGAGCGTGTTCGTCGCCCACGACTCCACCCCCGGCTGGGAGCGTGACTGGATCGTCCAGATGCACGCCTTCTACGACACCACCCTGCACCTGGTGGACCGCGAGCAGTCCCCGCTGGCACTGGAGAGGATCGACGTCCCCCGCAACCTGGAGGCGAGCGCCCACCGCGACCTGGCAGTGTTCTCGCCGCGCAGCGACTGGGAGGTCGCAGGATCGGTCTACCCGGCCGGCTCCCTGGTGGTGGGCGACTTCGCGGCGTTCCGTGCCGGGGAGCCGGAGCTGACGATGCTGTTCGAGCCCACCGAGACCACCTCCCTGGCGGACATGACCATCACCCGCAGCGCCGTGGTGCTGTCGATCCTCGAGGACGTGGTGCACCGACTCGAGGTCCACACCCGCGACGGCGACGGCTCCTGGGTGCGGCGCGACCTGTACCCCGAGCTGAGCGGCTCCCTGGCGGTGGCCGCGGTGGACCCCGACGAGAACGACCAGGTGTGGGTGACGGTCACCGGCTTCATCGAGCCCACCCGCCTGTTGCTGGGCGACCTCGCGCCCCTCCTCGAGGGCGGGGAGCCCACCGAGCCGGAGCTGATCAAGTCCACCCCCGCCCGCTTCGAGGCGGAGGGACTGGAGGTCACGCAGCACTTCGCCACCAGCGACGACGGCACCCGCATCCCGTACTTCGAGATCGGCCGCGCCGGCCGCGCCGGGGACGAGAAGGAGGCCGCAGGTCCCTCGCCGACCCTGCTGTACGGCTACGGCGGCTTCGAGATCTCCCTGACCCCCGCCTACCTGGGCGCCATCGGCAAGGCATGGCTGGAGCGCGGAGGGACCTACGTGCTGGCCAACATCCGCGGCGGCGGCGAGTACGGGCCCCGCTGGCACCAGGCGGCGCTGAAGCAGAACCGCCACCGCGCCTACGAGGACTTCTCCTCCGTGGCCAAGGACCTGATCGAGCGCGGCGTCACCGACACCGCGCACCTCGCGGTACGGGGCGGCTCCAACGGCGGCCTGCTCACCGGCAACATGCTCACCCAGTACCCGGAGCTGTTCGGGGCGGTCATCATCCAGGTGCCGCTGCTGGACATGAAGCGCTACAGCCACCTGCTGGCCGGGAACTCGTGGATGGCCGAGTACGGGGACCCGGATACCGAGGACTGGGAGTTCGTGCGCACCTTCAGCCCGTACCACCTGCTGGCCGAGGGCACCGAGTACCCGCCCACCTTCCTGCTCACCTCCACCCGTGACGACCGCGTCCATCCCGGTCATGCCCGCAAGTTCGCCGCCGCCCTGGAGTCGCTGGGGGCCGACGTGCGCTCCTGGGAGAACATCGAGGGCGGTCATGGCGGCGCGGCCACCAATGAGCAGGCCGCCCGGATGAACGCGCTGATGTACGCCTTCCTGTGGAGCACCATCGGCAGGAACGACGCATGAGCGACCCCGTGCACCCGGCTGCAGGCACCCCCAGTGACCAAGCCCCGGCCGAGCAGCCCGAGTCCTTCGACGACCTGATGGATCGTCTGGCCGCCGAGCAGCAGGACGAGGACGACCCGGCCTCCGGCACAGACGCCGAGGAGGGCCTCGAAGCGGACGGCCGCCCCGAGCCGCCGTTGCGCGGTGACGAGGCCGCCACCCTCGACGGCTTCCTCGCCTTCCTGCGAGCCACGGTGCTCGTCAAGACCGCAGGCCTGACCGATGAGCAGGGTGCCCGCCCGGTGCTGGGGACCCTCACCACCGTGACCGGGCTGCTGCGGCACCTGGCCGATGTGGAGCGCTACTGGTTCCGCGCGGTGGTGGGAGGGGTGCCGGAGTCGGAGGTGGGATACCGATGGATGGACGTCTCCGAGAACCCCGACCGCGATGCCGAGTTCCGGCTCGAGGACGGTGCTTCCGTGGAGGAGGCCCGCACCGACTACCGCGAGGCCTGTGAGGGGTCCCTGGCGCAGCGCGCACAGCGGGACCTCCACGAGGAGGTGCGCGGAACCGGCGAGCCCCGCACCCTGCGCTGGGTGCTGACCCACATGATCGAGGAGACCGCCCGGCACGTCGGCCACCTCGATGTGCTCACCGAACTGATCGACGGCCGGACAGGGGAGTGACCGTGCGACTGCTCAACAACCACTCGATCATCGAGCGCCCGGGCCAGGACGAACTGCTGACCATACGCAACGACCTGATGACGGTGTACCGGGAGATCAGCGACGGCGACGATGCCGATGACCGGTTGTTCCCGCTGCGCTACGCCCGGGCCACCCCGCGGCGCCTGCCCCGTCGACGCGCCCCCGGCAGCGCCCGCACGGTGCCGGACCGCGCCCAGGTGCCGCTGCTGGTGATCCCGGACGGCCCCGGCATGGCCTCCGTTCTCCCTTACGACAACCTGCGCCGCTCCTTGGCCTCGCGCGGCGTCGACGTGCTGATGATGGAGCACCGCGGGGTGGGCCTGTCCCGCCTGGACTCCACCGGGGCGGATCTGCCGGTGGAGTCGATGCGGCTGCGGAACGTGCTCGGCGACCTGGTGGCGGTGCTGGACCACGCCCGGGTGCAGCAGGCCGCCGTGTACGGCACGGGCTACGGCGCCTACCTGGCGCAGGCTCTCGCCGCCCTGCATCCCGAGCGGGTGTACTCGCTGGTGCTGGACTCCCCGCTCACCGGGGCAGACGACGAACTGGCCGGGCAGCAGGCCCTGCGGGACATGTACTGGGAGGGCAACGACCCCGCCACCGCCACCACCGCCCGGGTGCTGCGCCGCCTGGTGGAGGGCGGCGTGGTGGACGGTCACCGCGCCGGCACCATCGTGCTGGCCGTCCACGAGTACGGCGGCCCGGAGGCCGTGCGCGACCTGGTGGACCTGCTGGCCATGGACCGCGGCCAGCTCACCTGGAACAGCATCCGGCAGGTGCTCGCCCAGCGCTGGCTGGAATCCACCCCCTACGTGCGCGAGCTGGACCTCGTCGCCCCCATCGCCCACACCGAGCTGGGCAGCGGTCGCCATGCCGACGGTCGGCCGATGGACTCCCTGGTGCTGCCCGCGGAGCAGGCAAGAGCCGTCGCGGACTTCGAGGGCGAGCCGTTGGACCTGCACGACCTCGCCGGCCGCATCACCGCACCCACCCTGGTGGTCGCGGGTGGTCGGAACCTGCTGCTGCCGCCGCGCACCGCCCGTGATCTCGCCCGGCGGATCCCCGGGGCGCGCCTGCTGGAGCTGCCGGGCACGGGCCACTCGGTGCTGGACTCGCACTCGCAGATCGCGCAGGTGGCCGCCCGCTGGAGCGTGGCGGGGGCCGCGCACCTGCTGCCGGACCGTGCCGTCGAGCTGGCCGAGCTGCCTCGCACCCCCGTCAACAAGGTGCTCCAGCGGGGCCTGCAGCTGGCCATGGCCGCGGAGAGGTTCTCCCCGTGGAGACTGCGACTGGAATCGGCCCGGGTGCGCCGCGAGCAGGCGCAGGTGGATCCGCTGGCACGACGATCGCGACGCGTGCGCCTGGACTGACCCCGGCATGTGATCCGCGACCGGGCTGTTCCCGCAGGACAGAGCTCGCTATACCCTTGCTGCCGGGGCCCCGGAGCCGGGGCCGGAGGGGAACGTCATGCGCCGTCGAGCCACCGGGATTCGCAGCGCCGCGCCGCTGGTGCGCAGCCACCGGGGCGGGATCGCGCTACTCGCAGCCTCCGTGCTGCTGATGGGCGGGGTGGGCACCGCTGCCCTGGGCGCAGCGGGGGTGGGCCCCTTCTCCGGTCGTTCCGGTGCAGTGGAGGACGCGGCCCACACCGCTCCGGCCCCCAGCGTGCCGGCCGAGCCGACCCCCGCGCAGGAGCCGACTGCGGAGCCCGCCGAACCCGAGCCCACCAGTGCCGAGGGTGCGGGCTCCCACGCCGCACCGACGGACAGTCCCGAGCCGGCAGGGCCGAGGGGGACGGGAGAGCCGGCCATGGATGAACCCACCGCCGAGCAGTCCGCGACCGCTGTCCCTGTCGACGGTCAGCGGCATGAGGGCGCGGACGACAGAGGTGCTCAGCGCTCCGCGGGCTCCACGGAGCCGCATCGCAGCGACGGTGGTGACCGGCACCGGACCGGGTCCTCCGGCACCTCGAGCAACCGCGGCCCCGGCACCCTCACCCGTCCCGCCCCGAGCAACGGCACCGATGACGAAGGCAGCGGAGGCCCTGCGCCCACTGAGCCTGCGGAAACCTCGCCCGGTGTGCCCGAAGCGCCCGGCGACTCCGGGACGACACCCGCGGAGACGTCCCCCACCTCACCCGGCGGCGGGGGGAGCAGCGGTGAGCCGTCGGATCCCGCCTCCCCGTCGCAGCCGGAGCCCGCTCCGCAGGGACCGAGCCCCACGGATCCCGGGGGCAGCGACGACACGGGAGACTCCGGGGGCGGTCAGGACCAGGAGTGATGTCCAGTGAGGCTGTGACCTGACGACGGTGCTCAGCCGCGACAGGCCACGACGAAACCGCCTTCGTCCAGGACGGTCGCGTACTCGGCGCCCCAGCGTTCCTGCGCCCAGTGTGCCGGGTCCGCCGGGACCGAGCCGCCCCAGGAGAACGCGTAGCGGTCCACCAGGACGCAGTCCGGCACCCGCTGGTTCGGGCCGTGCATCCACTGCACGTCATGGTCAGGGACGGCCTGCGCGAGCAGTGTGATGTCCACGGCCAGCACCGAGCCGTCCGGCACGGCATCGAGGGCGGCCTGGGCGGGGGCGGCCCGCCAGGTGAGCGCCCACTTCTCGGGCCGCACGAGGTCCATCACCGGCATCGAGGAGCCCAGCACCAGGGTCACCGCGGCCGTGGCGGCCACTGCCGTCACCCGCACAGTGCGGCCTGGACGCGGCGCATCCGTGCGCAGCCAGGCCGAGGCGCGATCACTGCGTCGATCCCCGAGCGCATCCAGCAGTGCGGCCATCGCGATCGGGATCAGCACCGCGTTGTAGTGCCAGTACCAGTCCCAGTAGAACTCCACCGTGCCGGTGAAGCGCCACGCCAGGGTGGGCACCATCATCCAGATCAGCGGGGACCGCGCCCCGATCACCCCGGCCGCCAGCAGGAGCATGCCCGCCGTCACCCACTTCACCGGCGGCCAGAGCACCTCGAGCGGGGAGCCGAGATTGTCGGTGTAGTCGTACTGCCCGGCCGTGTTGAGCATCGGCAGGATCACGAAGGTGGACAGCACGAACCAGCCGATCCCCCAGCTGAAAAGCCCCAGGCCCTCACGGCGGTACGGGGCGTGACGCAGGGCGACGACCGCCCCCAGCATCGCGACCGTGAGCCCCAGGTCCTCCTTGACCAGCACCAGCGGTGCAGCCCACAGTGCGCTGGCGGCGATCCTCCCCCGCAGCAGGGCGGTCAGGGAGAACGCCAGCAGGGGCACGGCGAAGGCGATCTCGTGGAACTGCACATCGGCTGCGGCCTGCAGCCCGAAGGAGAACGCGTAGGCAGCGCCCGCGAGGGACCCCAGCGCGGGGCCCAGGCGGTCGATCGCCACCCGGGTCAGGGGGATCGCCGATACTCCCAGCAGCAGGGCCTGGGTCCACAGCAGCGCCTCGCCGGAGGGCCACACCCACCACACCGGTGCCAGCGCCACCAGGATCGGGTGGAAGTGGTCGCCCAGCAGGTTCACGTCATCGCCCTTGATCGGCACGATGGGCGCGCCCAGCTCGCCGTAGGCCCGGGCCAGCTGGGTGAAGATACCCAGGTCCCAGGAGAGGGACACCAGGTTGCGCCACTGCTGGGTGCCCAGCAGCCCGTAGGCGAGCGCGGCCAGCACCGCCAGCAGGGATGGCACCAATCGGCGTGCCCACCGGGTGGGGGCGTCGGCCTCGAGCCGGGCAGAGGAGGGCCCGGCGGGGCGCACGGTCGCTTCAGGCACGCAGTGAGGGTATACGGGTGCGCGGGGGTCGCCCAGTTCACGAGCGCGCGGGCAGGGCTGCGTCGACGACGGGTAGACCTTCGTCTGGGTGGATACGACCTGAGGTCGACGACCGGCACGGTCTGGCGCGTCTACGGTGCGTCCATGACGTCCTTCACGGTCCTCGGCCCCGGTCCCGATCTGCCTGGCCCGCTCCGCTCCCGCCGTACCCGCATACTGATCGCGGCCGGGGTCACCGGTGCGCTGACCCTGATCGAGCCACGGGAGCTGGGGCCGCGGCAACGAGCTGCGTACCGCCTCGTCGTCGCCGGCGGCTGCGGTGTGCTGATGGCTGATCTCGCGCATGAGGACGAGCCGATCATCGACCCCGCCCGGGACGGCCTGCTGGCCGGGGGGATGACTCTGGGCCTCATGGACCTGACCGAGCACGTGGACGGCCGGATCGTGGACGTGCTGCGCGGTCTCGGAGTGGAGCGGCCGCGGCCGCTGATGGCGGCGCTCAATGCGCTGTCCACCGCCGCCCTGTACGCACTGACGCCCAGCAGCGGTGGGTGGGTGGCCGCCGAGGACGTCTTCGGGGAGCCCGAGCCGCAGGAGCTGCCGGAGCCGGTGCGCGAGCTGGTGGCCCTGCTGCTGGAGGCCCCGGAGGCAGGGGAGGACCTGCCCGGGGCCGCCGCGCTGCGCGAGCAGCTCGCCGATGCACGCACCCAGGACCTCGGCTTCCCCAGCAGCGACGTGCAGCTGGTGGTGGAGGATCCCCGGCACCTGGCGGTGCCGCACCAGCAGACCTGGGCGGTCACCGGGGCCTTCGAGCGCGACGGCATAGCCCACCGGCTCGAGCTGCAGATCGGCGACGGCGTGCTTTCTATGCTCAGCGTGATGGTGGAGGACGAGCCCTTCACCGACGAGAACGGCGAGGCGGACGACGAGGCACTGGAGGCGGCGATCGACGCGCTGTCCTCACCGGGCTTCCGCTGGCCCCGAGCCGCGGAGGTCACCGTGCAGCGGGAATCGGAGCAGGCGGTCTGAGAACCGCGCGGTGCACCGGCCGGTGGTGTGCCGCATGAACGTCAGGGGTGCGGGCGAGAGCCTGCGAGCGGGAGGCCTCGGGCGGGGCGTGTCGGGGGACGCGCCCCGCCCGTTGTTCGCTCTCAGGCCCCGATGCTGCAGGCCACGCCGTTGAACCCGTGGTTGCAGTACCCGTAGGGGTTCTTCGCGAGGTACTGCTGGTGCTCGGGCTCGGCGGTGAAGTAGGCGCCGCAGCCCGCCTCCGACAGCGGGGACAGTTCCGTGGAGATCCGGCCGCGTCCCGCTTCGGTGAGCGCCTCCTGGTACTGCTCGGCGCTCGTGCGCACGATCTCGCCCTGGGCGGGGGTGGTCCAGTACACGGCGCTGCGGTACTCGGTGCCCACGTCGTTGCCCTGGCGGTTCGCGGTGGTGGGATCGTGCTGCTGCCAGAACTCGGTGAGCAGGGCCCGCAGGGTGTCGTCCCCACCGGTGTAGATGACCCGCACTGACTCGGCGTGCCCCGTGCGGGCCGAGAACACCTCCTCGTACGTGGGGTGCGGGGTGTACCCGCCCGCGTACCCCGCGGAGGTGGTGTGGACCCCGGGGATCTGCCAGGCGATCCGCTCGATGCCCCAGAAGCAGCCGCCGGCCAGGATGATCTCCTCGCTACCGATGGGCCATGGCCGCGGATCGACGGGGGAGTCGGGCCCCAGCATGTCGGTGCCCAGCACCAGGTGCTCTCGCTCGAGCGCGTAGGGGTACCGGTCGCGGCCCGGGAGCGCGTTTTCGGGTGCGACCATCTGCTTCTTGTGCCCGTACAGCAGGTCCATCATCTGCCACATGCGACCCACCGTACGCCGCTGTGCAGGGGCTGCGCCGTGGCCGGTGCCACGTCTACGCGATCAGCCGAAAATTCGACATCGATCCCCGTGATGGACCGGTCCCGTGATCGAGCGATGGTCACCATGGCCTCCGATGCGTCCTCCCCCCGTCCGAACATCGTCTTCATCCTCACCGACGACCACGCCGCTCACGCGGTCAGCGCCTACTCGGGCCGGATCAACTCCACCCCGCACCTGGACCGCATCGCGCAGGAGGGGGCGCGGCTGGACGCGCTGTACTGCACCAACTTGATCTGCACCCGCACCCGCAAGCTGATCCACTTCTACGGCGACGGCCTGGGCGCTCCGGGAGCCAGCGACGCGGTGCGCGGGGGCTGAGGGGGACCGGCCGGTCACCGGCCGTTCAGTCGGCCCGGGGCAGCACCACGGTCAGCAGGGCGATCAGTGCGAGGACCCCCGGCACGACCATCCACGGCCCCAGGTCCACCCCCATCAGCGCCACCACGAGCAGCCCGGCCACGGCACTTCCGGCCAGGACCGTCAGCGCTCCCTTCCCCACCAGGGCCCAAGCGGCGGCGGAGTGCAGGCCGTGCGCGGGGCCCGTCGCTGCGATGGCGAACGCCATGTGGGCCAGCAGCAGTGCGAGCCCGATCCCTGCCGCGCGGAGCACTCCCGGATCGCTCTGCCCCACCAGCAGCAGCATGATGGCCAGGGGCGGCAGCACGCCGAGGTCGGAGTCGGGCAGCAGCACCTGGACCAGCAGGCCGCAGGCCACGGCCAGGGCCGCGATGATCGCGGCCAGGTTCGAACCGAGCGGCCCGGGGGCGGCCAGCAGCAGCGCTGCCACCGTGGTCACGACTCCCGCCGCGCGCAGCAGGAGCTGCGAGGGGCTCACGGTGCGCAGTTCCAGCAGCTGCCGGGCGATCGGATCCACCAGATGGCCCAGACGCATCAGGACCTCCTCATCCGCGGTGCGGATCGGGCCTGCGACAGTGACAGCAGCACCGGCGCGAGCGACGACGGCCCTTCCCAGGCGGTCACCGGCACCCCGGCCTCGCGCAGCTCCCGCACCGTGCGTTCGCGCAGCATGCGGCGCAGAGCCCATGCCTCGGGCCAGAACCGCTCGGAGGAGGCGTCGTTGACCCTGACGGGCCTTCCGCGCAGCACGGAGACGTCACCGATGCTCGGCGGCAGGGTGTCCACCACGATCACGTCCGCGCCCTGCGCCACCAGCTCGCCGATCTGGGTGATGGTGGTGGGGGCCAGAAGCGGTGAGCACACCACGGTGAGGGTCCCGGTGCGCACTGAGCGCAGTCGCCGCGAGGGCTTGGTCAGGCCGTCCTCCCGCATGGCGCGGGACAGGGCGTCGGTGAGCACCCGCGACTGGCGCGGCCCGGTGCCGGCGGGCACGGGGCCGATCAGATGGCCCAGGTCGAACAGGGCCACGCGGTCCCCGGCCGTCAGGTAGTGGCGGGCCACCGCCGAGGTCGCACGGATGGTCATGTCCAGACTGGTGGGGGCGTCGTCGCCGGCCCACGGCGCCGGCCGCACATCGGCCGTGGTGTCGGTGACCACCAGCACGTCGGTGTCCTGCTCGGTGAAGGTGGCGTTGGTGTGGAGCGTCCCGGTGCGGTTGGTGACCCGCCAGTTGATGCGGTGGAGCCTGTCGCCCGTGCGGAACTGCCGCACCTCCGACAGGGCCGTGCCGTCGCCGCGGCGGCTGGACAGGTGCACGCCGCTGACGCCGATCGGGGTGGGAACGCCGACGGGGGCATCCAGCACCGTGGAGCCCGGCACCACCTGCAGCGACTGCGAGGGCAGCGTCAGCTGGGCCCGGAACGCCCCCAGGGAGTCGGCCAGGAGCACGTGCGTCGGCCCCACGTCCACGCGGCCCCAGCGGTGGGCCGTCAGCCGCAGCCTTGTCTCGCCGTCACCCACCACCGAGCCGTACCGGGGATGCATGTCGGCGTGGGGGCGCAGGGGAACGGTGGTGGCGGTCAGGACGCCCGGCGAAGCGCTCACCGTGGCCGCCGTGGTGGCGCCCTCCTCGATCACCGCCCGGCCCAGCCGGATCGTGGGGCGCTCGATGCCGAGTGCCTCGTCGCGTGAGATGCGTCGGGCCGTGGCGATCAGGGCCCATACCAGCAGCGGCAGGCCCGCCAGCACCAGGTGCGGGCGTCCCAGGATCACGGCGAGGGCCACGGCTCCGCATCCCACCACGGCAGCGCGGATCAGCGCCGCCGAGGGCCTGGTGCGGATCGGCCGCCCTGCGGGTGGGGCCGTGGGGGAGCAGCTCACGTGCGGACCTGGTCGTCCTCAGCGGCGGGCACGGCGACCGAGTGCAGGGCGGCCTCGACCACGCCGGCGCCGGTGGCGTTCTGCAGCCACAGCTCGGGCTTGACCGTCACCCGGTGGTCCAGTGCCGGATGTGCGAGGGCCTTGACGTCCTCGGGGACCACGTAGTCGCGGCCGCGGATCACCGCCAGTGCCCGGGCGCATGTGATCAGCGCCAGGGTGCCTCGCGGGGATGCCCCCACCAGCGCGTGGGAGTGATCGCGGGTGGCGGTCACGAGTTCCACTGCGTAGTGGCCCACGGTGTCCTCCACGTGCACGGTCTCCACGGCCTGCTGCGCGCTGAGCAGGCCTTCGGCGTCGAGCACCTGCTGCACAGACTGCTCCTCCTGGCGGCGGCGGATGCGACGCGCGACCACGTCCCATTCCTGCTCCGGGCTCGGGTAACCGAAGGACAGGCGCAGCAGGAAGCGGTCCAGCTGGGCCTCCGGCAGGGGATAGGTGCCCTCGTGCTCGACGGGGTTGGCGGTGGCCAGCACGTGGAAGGGCTGCGGGAGTCTGCGCGTGGTGCCCTCGACGGAGACCTGCCGCTCCTGCATCGCCTCCAGCAGGGCCGACTGGGTCTTCGGAGGGGTGCGGTTGATCTCGTCGGCCAGCAGCAGACCGGTGAACACCGGCCCCGGCCGGAACACGAACTCGCCGGTGCGCTGGTCGAAGACCTCGGCACCGGTGAGGTCGGCCGGCAGCAGGTCAGGGGTGAACTGAGCGCGGGTGAAGGGCAGTCCCAGCGCCTGGGCGAAGGAGCGCGCGGCGAGGGTCTTGCCCAGTCCTGGGAGATCCTCGAGCAGCACGTGGCCGCCGGCGAGGATGCCTGCCAGCACCAGTTCCAGGGCGTCTCGCTTGCCGACCACGGCGGTCTCGACCGCATCGAGCACCTCGGTGGCGACACGTGAGGCCTCGGGGACGGACATGACGGTCCCGTGGGAGTCGGACGGGTTCTGGTGCTGGGTCATCGGTCCCTCTCCTCGCGCGCGGCGAGCTCATGGAGATAGCGGTGCAGGGTGCGGCGGTCGATGGGGCTGACGGCGGGCACGGAGCCCTCGGGGGCGGCAGGGGTACGGGAGCGTTCGATCAGCTGCGACAGGTTCGAGCTCAGAACGGGGGCGTCGGGGTCGAGGGCGCGCTCGTCGGCGACCTCGCCGAGCACCTGGCCCAGGGTGCGGGCGGTCATGCGACGGCTGGGCTGTGCGCCGTAGATCGCGTCCTCCAGCCTGCGCACGCGCATGTCCTGGGCGTGGGGGAGGGCGTAGTCGGCATCCAGGTCCAGCTGCGGCGGGTGCAGCTGTTCGGCGCGGTCCGCTCCTCGGTCCACGATCCACAGCACCGTGCCCAGGGCCAGCCCCAGAGCCAGGGGGATGGGCCAGGAGACCCGCAGGCCGAAGGTGGCGCTGACGGCGATCACCGCGGCCGCGAGCAGCAGGCAGGCGGCCAGCCGCACCAGCAGCGGCAGCGCGTCCTTCAGCATCCGGCGTGGGGGAGGGGCGCTCCTGCCCGGCTGCCCGGCGGCAGCGGTCCGCCTGCTCATCGTCGCCCCTGCCCCACGGCCCGGTCCAGATCCGCTCTCAGCGCGCGCAGCAGCTCGAGCGCCTGGTCACGGTCGGGCTCGGTGAGAGGGGAGGGGTCGAACAGGGCCCGGCGGTAGAGGTGAGCGAAGGAGTCCAGCGAGGACCTGTCGAGCTCGAGTCCGCTGAGGACGTCGACCACGTACTCCCGGGTGGTCTGCGAGGGGTGCCGGCGGATGCCCACGGCAGCGATGGTCCGCTCCAGTGTCAGCCAGGCCGCGATCACCGCGCTCTGCGCATCGACCACGGTGGACAGGTGCTCCTGCGCCTCCTGGAGGGCGGCGCGGGCCTGGCCCACGGTGAGCTCCTCGGCGTCCTCCCCAGCCACATCGAGCGGTGGCTGTGCGAGGGCCCGCATGCGCATGAGCACCCAGATCGCGAGCACCGAGAGCAGCAGCACCACCGCGGCGACGCCGAGGATCAGGCCCAGGGGATTGTCGCGGCGCTGCTCGGGCGGGATGGGTGCTTCGTAGGTCTCCCAGTCGGCCTCCTCGTAGGGCTCGCGCGCGGCGGGGACGGTCTCGAGATCCCGCTCGCGCTCACCCACGAAGACGCCCATCTCGCCCCTGTCGGCGGCGGCACCCAGGGAGATCAGGCCGATCCCGCCCAGGGACAGCAGGAGCAGCAGCAGGGCCAGCATGCGGTGCGGGGAGCTCTGGGCCGTCACTGTGCCCCTCCCGCCGGCGATCCCGTCCCGCCTGCCGGCGAATGCCCGTGCGGGGAGGTGACCACCACCATCTGCTCCCCGGCGATGCGGGTGAGGACCAGGGTCGCGGACTCCTCGCCGAAGCGGCGCGGCCGCAGCCTGCGCCGCAGCTCCTCGGGCTCCACGGCGGTACCGCGCTTCTTGATCTCCAGCACCCCCAGGCGGTGCTCCTTGAGGTACGAGGTGAGGCGCTTGAGGCTGAACGGCATCACGTCCCGCACCGCGTACCCGCGCGCGAAGGGGGTGGTGGTGCGCACGTCGCCGGTCAGGTACGCGATCGTGGGATCCAGGGTGTGCGCATCGAGGTCTCGGGCCAGGCGGCCGATGAGGCCGGCCCGGATCACCGCTCCGTCGGGCTCGTAGAGGTGGTCGCCCAACGGGCCGGGCTGCGGATCCCCGGGCACCTCGCCGCTGTCGGCGCGATCGCCCGCACCCGTGAACGCGGGCGGGCTGACGCTCTCGTCGCTCTCGTCGACGTTCGGTCCGGTGCCATGACTGCGCGCCGTGAGCAGGTGCGCACCGTCGCGGTCCACCACCAGAGCGCTGGTGGGGGTGCCGGGCGTGGCCAAGGGCCCGAACCAGCAGGTGGCCTCCAGCACCTGGCCGTGCCAGGACAGCCATTGGGTCTCGGTGCCGGCCGGCAGCAGCTCCCGGTCGATCGCGGGTCCGAGCTTCGCGCCCAGAGCGCCGAAGCGCACGCGCGATCCCCCGTCGCCGCTCGGTGCGCAGGGCCCCTCGAGCTCTGTGCCGCCGTGCAGGCTCCCCAGCCGGGCGGCCAGCTCGATCACGGCCGACAGCGGCGGCTCGTACTCCTCCGGGTCGTGCAGGCGCCGGGTGCCGCGACCGGAGACGGCTCGCCGAGCGGGATCCAGCCAGATGCCCTCGGTCTGCGTGGGGTCGTGGCCCTCGGCGCGGCCCAGCTGCACCCGTGCGTTGGGGAAGGGGCGCAGGTTCACGGTGGCCACGGCCACCGTGGCCGGATCGCGGTCCACGGCCAGCACGTCCATGCCCAGGCCGGCCAGGGCCATCGAGTCCCCGCCGATCCCGCAGCCCAGATCGGCCACGGAGCCCACCCCGGCCTTCGCGAAGCGCTCGGCGTGCAGGGCTGCCACCGGCAGCCGGGTCGCCTGCTCCAGACCGTGCGGGGTGAAGAGCATCGAGGCGGCGAACTCCCCGAACTTCTCGGTGGCGCGGGCGCGCAGCCGGGACTGGGTGAGCGCGGCGGAGACCAGGGCGGGGTCGTGCCCGGCCTCGCGCAGCGTGGCGCCCAGGCGCAGGGCGTCCTTCTCCCGGTACGGGGGCAGGGTGTTCAGCAGCGTCCACCCCTCGGGGCGCAGCAACGGCTCCAGTGCCCGCACGGCGTCATCGGCCTGCGCGTCGGCATCGTTCGCGGAGGGCGCAGGCATGAGAGCGACCCTACCGGCCCGCGGCCGGGCGAGGGGGCATCAGGCGTTCAGGTCCAGCACGATCTTGCCGCGGGTGTGGCCGTCCGCCAGCAGTTCGTGGGCGCGGGCGATCTGCTCCAGCGGAAGCACCTGGGACACCTCCAGTCGGTAGTGGCCCTCCCGCAGTCCGATGACCAGTCGGTCGAGGCGCTGCCGGGTCACCGTGATCTCGGGGATCACGGCGGTGATGCCCCGCTCCCGTGCCGGGGTGAGATCCGCGAGGGTGGGCAGCGGCACCACCCGGCCCCCGGGTGCCACGTGGTCCAGGCTGGGAAGGAAGGTGGAGTCGTAGTGGGTGTCCAGCACCACGTCCACCCCGCGGCCGCCGGTGGCGCGGTCGATCTCCTGCTGCCAGTCCGCCTCGTCGTACGCGATGGGCTCACCGCCCAGCTCCCGGATGCGCTCGGCGTTGGCCGCGCGGCCGGTGGCCCACACCGTGGCTGCGCCCGCCTCGAGCGCCATCGGGATCAGCATCTGGCCCACGCCGCCGGTGCCGCCGTGGATCAGCACCGTCTGCCCAGCGGACACCTCTGCTGCGTCGTCCACTGCGGCGATGGCGGTCAGCCCCACCAGCGCCAGACCCGCCCAGCGCGGCAGGTCCTCCGCCTCCACCTCGGTGGGGACGGGGGAGAGGGCATCCGCCGCGATCGCGATGATCTCGCAGGCCGTGCCTCTCAGGTCCCCGGGCGGGCGCATCCCGAAAACGCGGGTGCCGGGTGCGAGCCCGCGCGACCCCAGCTCGTAGTCGTCCAGATCCGGCCCGCCGCCGATCACGGTGCCGGCCATCTCGCGACCGGTGCCGGCCGGCAGCTCCACCAGGGAGGCGAGGCGCGAGGAGCCATCGCGGATCTTGTGGTCCAGGGGATTGAGGCCCACGTGGGTGACCTGCACGAGCACCTCGCCCTCGGCCGGCTCGGGCTGCGGGGCGTCGGTGACCAGGGTGAGGACGTCGGGGCTGCCGAACCGGTCGTAGGTGATCGCGCGCATACCACCATCATGCACCCACCCGCCCCGGTGCATGATGGAGCGATGAGCGGACACTCGATCGACGTCTGGACCTGGCGTGCCACGCTGCGCGCACAGGTCTTGCTGGCCCCCGGTGTCCAGGACGTGCCGCTCACCGAGGCGCGGGGCCGGGTGCTGGCCGGCCCGGTCACCAGCCCGGAGGACGTCCCGACGGTGCCGCTGTCGGCGATGGACGGCTTCGCGGTGCGCCGGGCGGATCTGGACGCGCCCGGCAGCACCCGTCTGCCGGTGGCCGCCGACCTGCCTGCCCGCCCGGGTGCCACCCCCGAGCTGCCGGCAGGCGTGGCCATGCGCATCATGACCGGAGCCCCCGTTCCCGCCGGAGCCGATGCCGTGGTGGAGGTCGAGGCCACGGACGCGGACCCCTTCGGGGCTGCGCCGGGCAGCGTCACCATCACCCTGGAGCAGCTGCCACCCCCGCAGCGGCACATCCGCGCCCGTGGCGAAGAGGCCGAGCGCGGGGATCTGCTGGCCGGAGCGGGACGCCTGGTGGGGGCGGGGCTGATCGGGGTGGCGCGGTCCCTAGGCCTCGCGACCCTCCCGGTGCTGACGCCGGTGCGGGTGGGTGTCGTGGTCACCGGCGACGAGCTGGCCGCCACCGGCGGCCCCGCCCCGGGCATGGTGCGCGAGTCGAACGGCCTGATGCTCGTCAGCGCACTGGAGGCCGACGGTGCCCGCGCCCGCACCTGGCACACCGGGGACGACCCCGCATCCCTGCGTGCACTGCTGCGCGAGATCGAGCCCGACTGCGATCTGGTGATCACCACCGGTGGGATCGGCCAGGGTGCCTTCGACGTGGTGCGCGCAGCACTGGGGCGGCAGGGAGCGGGGACCTCCGAGCTGGTGCACCTGGCGCTGCGCCCCGGTGGCCCCCAGGGCCGCGGTCGACTGCCCGGCGGCACGCCCGTGATCCATCTGCCCGGCACTCCCGTGGGGGCACTGGTGGGGTACCACTTGTTCGTGCGACAGCTGCTGCCCGGCGTGGATGCCGAGCCGATCCGCGTGGAGCTGGGTGAGGATCCCGGTGTGTTCCGGGGCCGACGGGGCCGCCGTGCGCTGCTGGTCCAGCCCGGCATCTGGCGGCTCGCCGAGGACGGACGGCTGCTCGTGGACGTGCTGCCCGGCAGACGGCTGACGCCCTATGCCCGGGCAGAGGCACTGGTGCTGCGCGAACCCGCGGGCGATGCCGATGGCGCCGCGGGCGATGCCGCTGGAGCCGCGAGCCGTGCGGGTGCCACCGCGGGGGATCTCGGCGCTGCCGTGCTCGCACTGCCCCTCTGAGCGTCAGCGGCGCAGACCCACCGCGGTCCAGTCCATGCGCTCCACGGTCGACGGCCCCAGGTTCAGCACGCCCTCGCGCACCGCCCACACCTCCGGCATCACGAACAGCGGGATCACCGTGAACGTCTCCGCCAGGATCGTGGAGAACTCGTTGGCCAGGCGCGTCCGCTCGGACAGCTCCTGGGCGGCCGCCGTCTCCTCCAGCACCGGTCCGATGCGCTCATCGGCCATCCCGGTGAAGTTCTGACCGGAATCCAGCGGATAGGCGATCGCGGCCGTCGACGTGCCCGGGAACCGGGTCGCGGCCCACGCGAACGTCGTCACGTCGAACGCCCCCTGGGCCAGATGCTCGGCGAAGAACGTCTCGGCGGGGACCTCGCGCACCTCGACCTCGAACCCCAGCCCGGACAGATCCGCCTGCACCGGGGAGGCCCGTTGTGCGAGCGACGGGGACTGCGCGGGCACCACCAGCACGATCGCCAGCGCCTCACCGTCCCGCACCCGGCGCTGCCCCTCCAATCGCCACCCGGCCTCCTCCAGCAGCGATGCAGCGGCCTCGGGATCGTGCGTGAGGGAGCCGAAGGAGTCCTCGTAGCCGTCATGCCCGGGCAGGTGCACCAGGTTGTCCATCAGCACCACAGGCGCGCCCAGCGGCTGCAGGGCGGCGCGAGCGATCGCCTCGCGGTCGATGCCGCGAGCAATGGCCTCCCGCACCACCGGATCGGCCAGTCGCGCCTCGGGCCCCTCCACGTTCATCGTCAGGTGCGTCCAGGACGTGCCGCCCGCGCGGCGGATCGTCGCGTCCCGGCGCCCACGCACCAGCTCGAGTTCCTGGGCTGTGGAGACCTCGAGGACGTCGAGATGCCCGGAGACGAAGGCCTGGGGCGCCTGGGAGGAGTCCAGTGCTGAGACGACGATCCGCTCGAGCCTCGGCGCCCTGCCCCACCAGTTCTCGTTGCGCACCATCGTCACCACACCGGAGGCCTCATCGATCGAGTCGACGCGGAACGGGCCCCGCGACGGCGTGGGCGTGGAGGCGTGGGCCCGGTTGAAGGTCTGCGGGGTCGAGGTCACGGAGGCGGGCACATCCGGGTGCAGCACGGTGACCCAGTCCGCGAAGGGCGAGGTGAACACGATCTGCCCGGTGAACTCGTCATCGGTCTGCTCGATGGAGTGGATCTGGTCCCAGCCCACGGTGCTGGCCACCTCGAACTGCGGATCGCTGCCGTTGTTCGCTCTCCAGCGGGAGATGAGATCGGCGACGGTGATGGGACTGCCGTCCTCCCAGACCGCCGCGGGGTTGTAGCGGAAGCTGACCGTCTGCGGCTGCTCCGCGGTGACCTGGGCGCTCTCGATGTAGTCAGGATGGGGGTCCGTGCCCTGCGCGGTGATCTCCGCCCCCAGCCCCAGGGGTGCGCGCAGCAGGTCCAGCTCGGAGACGGCACCGGCCCGATGATGCGAGTTCCAGTTCTCCGGCAGCCGCGGCACCGCAAGGCGCAGTGTTCCCCCGTCGGGCACGCCGGCGTGGTCTGCTCGATCCATGTCCACATCGGGAAGAGCCGGCACACCGTCATCGACGGAGGGGCCCTGCGGTGTCGGGGAGTCGCCGGTGCAGGCGGCAAGGGCGATCCCAGCGGCACCGGTGCTGATCCCGGCGAGGAAGGAGCGGCGGGGAAGGGGAGGGCGACCCGGGTGCATCCGTCCACGGTCGGCTGCGGCTCCGCGGTGACGTCCTTCATGGCCCATGGGCACATTGTGCCGGAGTGCTCGCATCGGTGCGGCAGGTCGGCGGTTCCCTCCGCGGGCATTCCGCCTGCCGCGGGGTCGCGTCCCCGCCCTCCGCTACCGTGGGGCCGTGGCTCGCTCCGGTTCCCAGATCCCCGTCGATCCCGGGGGCACCGTCATGCTGCGCCCCCACGGGGCCAGCATCATCACCATCATGGTGGCCGCCCTGGTGGTCGTGCTGTCAGCGGAGGCACTGCTGCGACGCGGTGCCGAGGCGCTGTGGGTGCTGCCCCTGCCGGCCCTGGTGATGGCGGTGGTGTGGGCCCTGCTGTGGGCGCCGCGGGTGGTGCTGCACGAGGACTCGGTCGAGGTGCGCAACGTGGTGGTCACCCACCATCTGCCGTTCTCGACCATCACCGATGTGCGCTTGGGGGCCATGCTGCGGTTCGACGTCGTGGACGAGAAGCGCGGCCCGCAGACGGTGACGGCCTGGAACGCACCCGCACTGCGCCGGGACAACCCGCTGCGCCGCGAGCAGTCGTTCCAGCAGGCGAACCACCACCGCGGCTTCCGGGCCCCGCGCATGGGGCCCGATGCGCGCCTCCTCGCGGACCAGCAGTCCAGTCGAGCCTACGTGGTGCGGCAGCGCTGGTCCGCCTGGCTCGATCGTCAGGGCGATCCCGATCCCTCCGGGCACACCGGGACCAGCCCGAACGTGCTCGTGATCGCCGTGGTCGGCATCTGCGCGGCGCTCTTCGCGGCGAGACTGATGGCAGGCTCCCTCGGCTGAGACAGGAAGGGCCGGTGCTCCTCTCGCACGGGCACGGGGCCTGGGCGCTGGAACGGTACGGGAGCGCAGGAACGGGGCCCGATCGCACGGATGCGATCGGGCCCCGCTGCTGAGGCTGTGCCTGTCAGGCCACCAGGATCACTCCTTGAAGCCCACCTGGGTCCAGTCGGTGCTCTCGAACTGCGAGGCACCGGTGTTCACCAGGCCGGTCTTCACGCCCACGATGTTCGGGGTCGCGTAGAACGGGATCAGCACGAAGGACTCCGCGATGATCGTGGAGAGCTCGTTGGCCAGCTGGTGACGCTCCTCGATGTCGAAAGCGGCCTTCAGCTGCTCGTTGACCGGGCCGATGCGGTCGTCGGCGAAGTTGGTGAAGTTCTGGCCGGAATCCACCGGGTACACCAGGTTCGCCGAGGTGGACTCCGGGTACTGCGAGCCCACCCACGAGAAGGTCACCGCGTCGAACTGCTTGGGCAGAATGTAGTCGTCGAAGTAGGCGTCCGGGGGGACGGTCTGAAGCTCGACGTTCATGCCCAGTGCGTTGAGGTTGGTCTGCACCTGGCGGGCACGGTCCGAGTTGGACTTGGTGTCCGCCGGGATGATGATCGAGAAGTCCAGGGTCTCCCCGTCCTTGGTGCGCTTGTCGCCCTCGAGCACCCAGCCCGCCTCGTCCAGCAGGGCACCGGCTGCCTCGGGGTCGTACTCGAGACCACCGAAGGAGTCCTCGTAGCCGTCCTGGCCGGGCATGTAGACGAAGTTGTTGGCCAGCACGATCGGTGCCTCCAGCGGGCCCACCACGGCCTGCCCGATGGCCTCACGGTCGATGCCGCGGGCGATCGCCTCGCGCACCTTCACGTCGTCCAGCTTGCCGTCGGCCCCCTGCACGTTGAGGGTCAGGTGGGTCCAGGTCAGGCCGTTGGTGGTCTGGATGTCCGCGTCCGAACGGGACTTCGCCTGGCTCAGCACGTCGCCGTTGGCGATGTCGAGCATGTCGATCTCACCGTTGGCAAAGGACTGCGGGGCGGTGGTCTGGTCCACCACGGAGAAGATGATCTTCTCCAGCTTGGGTGCGCGGCCCCACCAGTGCTCGTTGTGGCCCAGGGTGACCACACCGCCGGTGGTGTCGACGCTCTCCACGGTGAACGGGCCCTTGTTCGGGGTGGGCTCGCTGGCGTACGCGGTGTTGAAGGTCTCCGGATCCGCGGTGACCGACTTCGGCACGGTCGGCACCACCAGGGTGATCCAGTCGATGAAGGGGGAGGAGAAGACGATCTCGCCGGAGTACTCGTCATCGGTCTGGGTGATCGACTCGATCTGGTCCCAGCCCACGGAGCTCACGATCTGGTACTCGGTGTTCTCTCCCTTGAGTGCGTTCCACTCCGAGATGAGGTCCTCGACGACCATCGGCTCGCCATTGTCCCACTTGGCCTCGGGGTTGTACTTGAACACGACGGTCTGCGGGTCCTCGGAGGTCAGCTCCGCGGACTCCACGTAGTCGGGGTTGAAGGACTTCTCCCCGGCCTCGGAGTAGATGATCTCCGAGTCGTAGCCCATCGGGTAGCGGATCTCGGACAGGTCGGCCAGGTTGCCGTCGGTCTGTGCGGAGTTCCAGTTGTTGGGCAGCTGGGACACAGTGCGGCGCAGAGTGCCGCCCTCGGGGACCTCGTCGTACTCCATGCGCTCCCAGGCGGTGCTGGGCAGCGCGGACTGCTCCTCGGCGGCCTTCGAGTTCTCCTCGGCGGCCTGCTGCTCCTGCTCCTCGGCGGTCTGCTGACCACCGCACGCGGCGAGAGCGGCAGCGGTGCCGACAGCGCCGGTGCCGGCGAGGAACAAGCGGCGGGTGCTCGTGATCTTCATGGTGGTTCTCTCTTCCTGGGGGTGAGGCGCCGTCATGTGCTGCTGACGGACGATGTGCGCGAGTCATCGACGGTGTCGAGCCTCGAGATCTGGTCGACGTGGTGGCAGGCCACCTTCGACTGCCCGTGCAGGACGGGCGCTGGGTCCTCGCCGCGGCACCGTGCCTGCTTCTCCTCGTCGAGGAGCAAGTACAGCGGGCACCGGGAGGCGAAGTTGCAGCCCGGGATGTCCTCGGCGGGACTGGGCTGGTCACCGGAGAGGATGATCCGCTGGCGGGACCTCTCCGTCACTGGGTCGGGCACCGGCACGGCGCTCATCAGGGCACGGGTGTAGGGGTGGCGCGGAGTGGAGTACACCTCGTCCACCGGCCCGTACTCGACGATGCGACCCAGGTACATCACAGCGATCTTGTCCGAGATCTCCCGGACGATCGCCAGGTCATGGGCGACGAACAGGTAGGACAGGCCCATCTCGTCGCGCAGGTCCTCCAGCAGGTTCATCACGCCGGCCTGCACCGAGACGTCCAGGGCGGAGACCGGCTCGTCCAGCACCAGCACCTTGGGCTCGGTGATCAGGGCGCGGGCGATGCCGATGCGCTGGCGCTGGCCGCCGGAGAACTCGTGCGGGTACCGGTCGGCCATCTCCGGGTCCATGCCCACCTTGTCGAGCATCGCGGCGACCCGCTTGTTGCGCTCGGCGGTGGGGACCTTCTGGACGGTGAGCGGCTCACCGATGATCTCGCCGACCGGCAGTCGCGGATCCACGGCCGCCATCGGGTCCTGGAAGACGATCTGCACGTTCTTGCGCATATCCAGGCGGGACCTCTTGTCCAGCGTGGAGACGTCCGTGCCGGCCACCGTCAGCGTGCCCGACTGCGGAGCGATCAGCTCCATGATCTCCAGGCTGGTGGTGGACTTGCCGGAGCCGGATTCGCCCACCAGGCCGAGGGTCTCGCCGGGGAGCACCTCGAAGTCCACCCCGTCCACTGCCTTCACGGTGCCCACCACACGGCGGAACACCGCGCCCTTGTACAGGGGGAAGTGCTTGACCAGGCCCTGAGCGGAGATCACCGGCTCGGTGCCCAGATCGGTCTTCTTCTGGCGGTGCGCCATCGGGGGGCGGGGGAAGATGTCGGCAGGCTTGAGGGTGCCGGCCTTGATCTCGTCCGCTCGGTGGCAGGCCACCTTGCGGTCGTCGCCGAGCGCGGCGACCAGCTCGGGCTCCTCCTGACGGCAGATGTCCAGCGCTGCGGGGCAGCGGTCGGCGAAGGGGCAGCCCTGCGGCAGCTTCGAGAGGTTCGGCGGGCGTCCCTCCAGCGGGACCAGACGGGTCTGGCCGGCGGTGAGCATGTTGGGGACCGAGCGCAGCAGACCCATCGTGTACGGCATGCGGGGGGCGTCGAAGACCTCCTCCACGCCACCGGTCTCCACCAGCTTCCCGGCGTACATGACGGCCACGCGGTCCACGTTGCCGGCGACCACACCGAGGTCGTGGGTGATCAGCACGACGGCCGCGTGGGTGACTTCCTTGGCCTTCTGCAGCACCTCGAGGATCTGTGCCTGGATCGTCACGTCCAGGGCCGTGGTGGGCTCGTCGGCGATGATCAGCGCCGGGTCGTTCGCCATCGCGATGGCGATCATCGCGCGCTGGCGCATGCCGCCGGAGAACTCGTGGGGGAAGGCCTTCACCCGACGCTCGGCGGCGGGGATGCCGACGATCTTCAGCAGCTCCACGGCCCGCTTGTGCGCCAGGTCGGCGCTGATGCCGCGGTTGTGCAGGCGCAGGGCCTCCTCGATCTGCTGGCCCACGGTGTACACCGGGGTCAGGGCCGACAGCGGGTCCTGGAAGATCATGGACATCTCGCGACCGCGCAGCTGGGAGAGCTGGCGGTCGTGCATGCCCAGCAGCGACTCGCCGCGGTAGGTGATGTCCCCGGTGATCCTGGCGGAGGAGGGCAGCAGCCCCATCACCGCCAGGGAGGAGACGGACTTGCCGGAGCCGGACTCGCCCACGATCCCGAGGAACTCGCCCTCGTTCACGGTGTAGTTCACGCCGCGCACCGCGCGGACGTCGCCGTTGATGTTGGGGAAGGTGACGGTCAGGTCGTTGACGTGGAGAAGGGGCTCAGGCACGGTTCACCTCGCTGGTGGGGTCGATGGCGTCGCGCAGGCCGTCGCCGATCAGGGCGACCGCGGTCAGCAGGGTGACCAGGAAGGTCGCGGGGATCACGAACAGCCAGGGGCGGGAGACCGCCGCGCCGGTGCCGTCCTGCAGCAGGGTGCCGAGCGAGACGTCCGGCGGCTGGATGCCCAGACCGAAGTAGGACAGCGAGGTCTCCGCCAGGATCGCCGTGGCCACGCCGAGGGTGGCGTCGATGATCAGCAGGGAGGCGACGTTGGGGATGATGTGGCGGCGCAGGATCGTGAAGGTGCCCACGCCCATGTAGCGGGCGGCCTTGACGTATTCGCGCTCCTTGAGCGACTTGGTCTGATTCTTCACGATCTGGGCCATGATCATCCAGCCGAACAGGCCGATAGCGAGCACCAGGATCAGCCAG
The DNA here is from genome assembly GCF_025143785.1 of Brachybacterium sp. p3-SID1565. Lineage (NCBI taxonomy): Bacteria > Bacillati > Actinomycetota > Actinomycetes > Micrococcales > Dermabacteraceae > Brachybacterium > Brachybacterium sp. p3-SID1565. The sequence continues at coordinate 11,805 of NZ_JAMBDS010000028.1, read as the reverse complement.
CTCATCGATGCGAGCATCGGGGAGACGATCATCAGCACGTAGAACACCGGCAGCACCAGCAGCAGGTTGATCAGCCAGTTGGTGCCGGTCTCCAACCAGCCGCCCAGGTAGCCGGCCATGGAGCCCATGAACGCGGCGATCAGCGTGGCCAGCGGGGCGGCGAGGAACCCGATCAGCAGGGACTTGCGCAGCGCCTCGGTCATGGAGGCGTACAGGTCCACGCCGATGGCGTCGGTGCCGAAGTAGTGCTGGGAGCTCGGCGGGGAGTTGAAGTTGTAGCGGTCCTGCTGACCCAGCTCATAGATGTTGAAGAGGTCCCCGAACAGGGCGAACAGCACGATCAGCAGGAGGATCACGGAGCCCACCCAGAAGTTGGGCTTGCGGCGCAGCCGGCGCCAGATGAGGCGACCGCGGGAGACGGGCTTGTACGGGCGGGGGGCCCGATCCTTGCTGCCACGGCCGCGCTTGCCGCGGGAGGCCTCGGCGATCGAGGCGGTGGGCTCGAGGTCCTCGACGAGGTCCGTGGCCTGGTCGGCGGGGGGAGTTGGTGCCATCGACATCGGTCAGACCCTCACTCTCGGATCCAGGGCGGCGTACAGGATCTCCGACAGCGTGGAGCTGATCAGCAGCAGCACGGCGGTGAAGCACACTGTGCCGGCCAGAGCGTTGACGTCGGACTGCTGCACCGCGACGATCCCGTACTTGCCCATGCCCTCCCACGAGAAGACGATCTCCAGGAAGGCCGAGCCGGCCACGAGCGTGCCGAAGTTGTACGCGAAGTAGGTGGACATGGGGATCAGGGCCACGCGCACGCCGTGCTTGATCAGCGCGTTGTTGCGGGTGGCGCCCTTGGCGCGGGCGGTGCGGATGAAGTCGCTGCCCAGGACGTCCAGCATCACGGCGCGCTGGTAGCGGGAATATCCCGCGGCGCCGAACAGCACCAGAGCGATGGTGGGCAGGAGCAGATGGACGAACTGGTCCCACACGTTCGGCCAGAACCCGGAGATGCCAGGCGTGTAGGAGCCGGTGAAGCGGATGACCTGTGTTCCCACGGCCTGGTTGAAGTTCGTGGCCAGGATCTGCAGGATCACGCCGCCCACGAAGGTGGGGGTGGAGATCAGGATGAACGAGGCGTAGGAGATGATCTGGTCGGAGGCCTTGTACTGGCGCACCGCGCCCCAGACGCCCAGCGCCACGCCCAGCAGGGCCGCGAGGATCGCACCCAGCAGCAGCAGCCGCAGGCTGACGCCGGCCCGGGAGAAGATCTCGGTGATCACGGGGGTGTTGGAGAGGTCGCGGCCGAGCTTCTCGCTGAGGGGCTCGGTGACGATCCGCTCCAGCCACCACCAGGTGCGCAGCAGGACGGGGTCCTTGTCGTTCACGCCGTAGGAGCTGAGCAGTGCGTCCACCGACTCCTCGGGGATCGGCGGGTTCAGCCCCAGGTACCGCTTACGCGGGTAGAAGAAGGACGACGCCGCGACATAGGCGAACACCGTGGCGATCGCCGTGAGGATCAGATAGCTGACGAAGCGCCGGAGGATGTACTTGGTCATGCAGTCGCCTCCGTGGTGCCGGGCACCTCGCACACCGTCGAGGGCGTACCGGCACACGCATGGCGGGGCCGACGCTCTCGGAACAGGAAAGCAGGCGGGCGCTTAGGCATCGTCACGGGACATCCTCACGTGGTCGGTACTCGGCCAGCGGCAACGCTGGACCAACGAGTAGTTGCTGAACTGTAGGCCAAGACCGGGGGCCCCTTCGCCTCCGGACAGGCACAATGGCCGAATCGTTATCCAGGCGTCATGTGCCAGGCGGAAGGGAGACTACAGGACATGCGTCACATCGTGGGGGAGTCCGGCGAGACCTCGCAGCGCTACTCGAGACAGATGCGCCTGCCCCAGGTGGGCGCCGTCGGCCAGGAGAAGCTCGGCTCCGCGCGGGTCGCGGTGATCGGCGCGGGAGGCCTGGGAGCTCCCGTCCTCTCCTACCTCGCGGCAGCCGGGATCGGGTCGATCACGGTGATCGACGCGGACACCGTCGACCTCTCCAACCTGCATCGACAGGTCATCCACCGCACCGACGCGGTGGGACAGCCCAAGGCCGTCAGCGCCGTGCAGCACCTGCAGGCGCTGAACCCCGAGGTGGAGCTGCGGGCCGTGGTGGACACCCTCACCCCTGCCAACGCCCTGGAGATCCTGGGAGGGCATGACCTGGTGCTGGATGGCACCGACAACTTCCCCACCCGGTATCTCGCCTCCGATGCCTGCGAAATCCTGGACCTGCCCCTGGTGTGGGGCTCGATCCTGGGCTTCACCGGGCAGGTGAGCCTGTTCCACGGCGCCGGGGGCACGGGGGTCACCTACCGGGACGTGCATCCGGTACCGCCGCGCCCCGGTGAGGTGCCCAGCTGCTCCGAGGCCGGGGTGCTGGGGATGCTGTGCGGCGTCATCGGATCCACCATGGCGATGGAGGCGGCCAAGCACATCCTGGGGGTGGGGGAGACCCTGCACGGCCGCATCGCCCTGTACGACGCACTGGCCGCTCGCTGGACCGAGGTCCCCGTGGCCCGTGACCCTGGCCGGGCGCCGGTCACCGAGCTGGAGGACCTCACGCTCACGTGCGGGCTGCCTGGACCCACGGGTCCCGCCACCGACGAGGTCACGGCCGAGGAGCTGGCCGGCCTGCTCGCCTCCGGGGTGCGGGTGATCGACATCCGCGAGGACGACGAGGTGGCCCGCGGGATGCTCGCGGAAGCTGAGCACATGCCCATGGGCGTTCTGTTGAGGGGCGATGCCACCGGCGACGACCCTGACGCGGGCGACGGGACAGACAACGACGGTGCTGCGGGCGATGCTGCTGTCGGCGATGCTGCTGTCGGCGGTGCTGCAGGGGGTGCCCATCCGCTCCAGGGCGCCGTCCTCTACTGTGCGGCCGGCACCCGCTCCGCGAGCACCCAGCGCACCCTCGCTGGGCGCGGCATCACGGTGCGCTCCCTGGCAGGGGGCTTCGAGGGGCTGCGCGATCGCGCCGACGTCCTCGGACTGCAGATCACCACGCCCTGAGCACCGGTTACGGGCGAGTACGTTCCCGTTTCTGGAAGCTGGCCGCCCGGTATTGCTCGCCGTGCACCGGTTACGGGCGAGTACGTTCCCGTTTCTGGAAGCTGGCCGCCCGGTATTGCTCACCGTGCACCGGTTACGGGCGAGTACGTTCCGGATTCTGGAAGCTGGCCGCCCGGTATTGCTTGCCGAGCCGGAAGGGCGCCGGGATCAGCCCCCGACGACCGGCGCCGGGATCAGCCGCCGGCGACCGGCGCAGGGATCAGCCGCCGGCGACCGGCGCAGGGATCAGCCGCCGGCGAAGGGCGGCAGCACGTCGATGCGATCGCCGTCCTTGAGGGAACGGGAGTGATCGGTACAGGAAACGGCATTCACCAGCAGGCTGGAGCGCTCGATCGCGGTCGCGGCCTGCGGGGATGCTCCTGAGGTGAGGTCGGCGATGGCCTCGGCCACCGTGCTGCCGCGCACCAGGGCGGTGTCGGAGCCGTACTCGGCTGCCGCCCCGGCGAACAGGCGCACTGTGATGGTCGCGGTCCTGTCCTCGGCAGCGGATCCGCTGCCGGTCACAGAGGCTTCGGCGGGGGTCGTGGCTTGTGCGGCCTGGGTGTCCTGCGCTGCCTGGGTGTCCTGTGCTATCCGGGTGTCCTGCGCTGCGTGGGTGGCCTGCGAGGGGGTGGTGGGGGTGGTCACGGTCTCCTCCTGGTCGTCGCGGCGGGCTCAGCCGCCGATGGCGCTCATCGGGCGGTCGGGCTGTACGAAGTCTGTGGAGTTCATGCCGTGGCCGGCCTTCTTGCCCCACTGGGCGGCCCGCCAGATCCTGGCGATCTCCTCGTCGCTGCCTCCGCCGCGCAGGGCACCGCGCAGGTCGGTCTCCTCCCGGGAGAACAGGCAGGTGCGCACGCGGCCCTCGGCGGTGAGGCGGGTGCGGCGGCAGTCGGCGCAGAACGGACGGGTCACCGAGGCGATGATGCCCACCTGGCCCCGATGCGCGCCGCTGGAACGGTCGGTGACCTCGTACAGCTCGGCGGGGGCACCGTTGCGGGGCTCCTCGGCGGCGGTGAGCTCGAAGCGGTCGGCCAGGATGCCGTGCACGTCGGCCGCGGTGATCATGGAGGTGCGGTCCCAGATCCGGTCCGCATCCAGCGGCATCTGCTCGATCACCCGCAGCTGCAGGCCGCGGTCCAGGCACCAGTCCAGCAGGTCCGGCAGCTCATGGTCGTTCACCCCGGGCAGCAGCACGGCGTTGACCTTGATCGGGTCCAGGCCCGCTCGGCGCGCACCGTCGATGCCCTCCAGCACCCGGTGCAGCAGGGGGCGGCGGCTCATCCGCTCGAAGGTCTCGGAGACCACGGTGTCCAGGGACACGTTGATCCGGTCCAGACCCGCCGCCTTGAGCTTCGCGGCTCGCACGTCCAGGCCGATCGCATTGGTGGTCAGAGAGATGTTCGGGCGGGGGCGCAGGGCAGCCACCCCGGCGATGATCTCGTCGAGGTCCGGGCGGGTGAGGGGCTCGCCCCCGGTGAAGCGCACCTGGTCGATGCCCAGGTGCTCCACGCCGATGCGCACCAGGCGCACCACCTCATCGACCGAGAGCATCTGGTCCTTGGCCAGGAAGGTGAGCCCCGAGGCGGGCATGCAGTACGTGCAGCGCAGGTTGCAGAAGTCGGTGAGGGACAGGCGCAGGTCCGTGGCCTCGCGACCGAAGCGGTCCACCAGGGCATCGGTGGCCGGGCGGTCGGAGACATCCGGCAGCGACGGCGCGGTCGCGTCGGTGCTGCGCGGCTTGGGCATCCCCAGTCCCACTCGGCGAGGGCTCACGCTGCATCACTCCCATCGGCCCGGCGGGTGATGCCGGGCGTCCGACCAGCATAGGAGGTATCCGGCGCAGGCACACGGATCGGTGCCGTGTGCCATATCAAGCCTCCGCTCCCCGCGCCCGAGCCCCGCGCCGGAGGGCCACCGCGCCATACTGGACTGGAGACCCAGTCACACCGGAGAGGCGGCCATGTCAGCAGGCACACCAGGCTCCCCCGCGGGCACCGCGGGTCGGCAGCGCACCCCTCTGGCCGACCACGTGGCTGATGCCGTCGCCCTGCTGGCCGCCGTGCGCCGCACTGAGCGGATCGCCGTGGGGGCAGGAGCCGTCGGCAGGGTCGCCGCAGCGGACCGCCGGGCGGCGGTCGACGTGCCGGGCCACGACAACTCCCAGATGGACGGATACGCCGTGGCGCTCGCCGACCTGTATGGCCCGACAGGCACCCCCCGTGCGCCGGGGACTCCCGTCACCCTGACTCTGGCGGCCACCATCGCTGCCGGCGATCCGCCTGTGGACCATCGGCCGGGCACGGCGGCCCCCATCATGACCGGCGCGCCCATCCCGCGCGGCGCCGACGCCGTGATCCCGGTGGAGGAGAGCGAGCGCGGCAGGTTCGACCCCGCCGGCGCCACCGGCACCCTCGGCACCCCCGACACTGCCACCGGCACCCCCGACACCGTCACCGGCGCCCCAGCCCGGAGCCCCGCTACCGTCACCCTGCGCCCCGCCGCAACCGAGGCGGGCCGCTACGTGCGTCGCCGCGGCTCGGACACCCACCACGGGGACGTGATCCTGCGCGAGGGGCAGGTGCTCACCCCGGCGCGCCTCGCCCACCTGTCCACCTGCGGCGTGGGCGAGGTGGAGGTGATCGCCCCGGTGCGCACGATCGTCCTGTCCACCGGCAGCGAGGTCGCCGCCCCGTCGGCCGGCGCCGTGCTCGCCGAGGGCGCTACCTTCGACGCCAACGGACCGGGACTGGCCGCCGCCCTCACCGCCGCCGGTGCCGACGTGGTGCATGTCGGCACCGTGCCCGACGACGCACAGGAGCTCCTGGAGGCACTGCGCCGGCTGGTCACCGAGAACGAGGCCGAGCTGATCGTCACCAGCGGCGGGGTGAGCATGGGGGCCTTCGAGGTGGTGCGCCACGCCGCCCAGCACGAGGGCGTCACGCTCACCTTCACCTCCGTGGCGATGCAGCCCGGCGGCCCCCAGGGGATCGGCACCCTGGACCGGGCAGGCTCCGACGGCCTGCCCGCCGCGCGCATCCCGTGGCTGGCCTTCCCCGGCAACCCTGTCTCCGCCCTGCTCAGCTGCGAGCTGATAGCGCGCCCCGCCCTGGGGGCGCCCGCCCGCACCACGCTGCGCCTGCCCGTGCAGCTCGAGAGCGAAGAGACGTCCCCCAAGGCGCTGGCACAGTACCGCCGCGCCCGGGTGATGCCCTCGGGCCACGTGCGACTGGTAGGGGGAGCCTCCTCCCACCTGATCGGAGGCTTCGCCCAGGCTGATGCCCTGGTGCTGGTGCCCGTGGGCACCGGCCATCTGCGCGACGGTGACGTGGTGGAGACCATCCTGCTTCCCGGAGGAGAACGATGACCCAGGATCCCGCGAGCCCGCCCCAGGACCTCTCGCACGTGCGAGCCGACGGCTCCGCCCACATGGTCGACGTGACCGAGAAGGCCACCACGTCCCGTCGGGCCACCGCCCGTGCGATCCTGCGCACCCGCCCCGACGTGGTGGCCCGCATCGCCGACGGCGACCTGCCCAAGGGTGAGGCCCTGCCGGTGGCCCGCATCGCCGGGATCATGGGCGCCAAGCGCACCAGCGACCTGATCCCGCTGTGCCATCCGCTGCCGCTGTCCGGCATCGAGATCGACCTGGAGCCGCGCGAGGACCGGGTGGAGATCACCGCCACCGTGCGTACCAAGGGCGTGACGGGCGTGGAAATGGAGGCCCTGACCGCGGCGTCGATCGCCGCACTGACCGTGTACGACATGATCAAGGCCGTGGACCACCTGGCCGTGATCGAGGAGGTCTTGGTGCTGGCCAAGTCCGGCGGAAAGAGCGGCGACTGGCGCCGGGAGGACCGGTCGGCCCAGCCCGCCGAGCCCCCGGAATCCGCCCAGTCCGCCGGGCTCCCGGAATCCGCCCAGCCCGCCGAGCCCCCGGAATCCGTCCAGTCCGCTGAGCACACCCGGCCCGTTGAGCCCGTGGTGCCCGCCGAACCCGCGGAGCCCGCGACCGACGAGGAGAAGACCCGATGAAGCAGATGCCCGCTCGGCGCACCGACGCCGACTGCACAGCCCGCGACGAGGATGCCCCCGCCCCCGCCCTCACCGGCACCGCCCGTGTGGTGATCGCCTCCACCCGAGCCTCCGACGGCACCTACGAGGACCGCACCGGCCCGCTGCTGGTGCAGTGGCTGCAGGGGCGCGGCCTGGACGAGGTCACCAAGGTGCTGGTACCGGATGGCCCCGAGGTGGGAGAAGCGCTCGCCGCAGCCGTCGCCGACGGCGTGGACGTGATCATCAGCTCCGGCGGCACCGGGATCAGCCCCACCGACGTCACCCCCGAGCAGACCGCCCCGCTGATCGAGAGGGAGATGCCCGGTGTGCTCGAGGCGGTGCGCCGCATCGGCTCGCAGAAGTCCCCGGCCGCCGTGCTCAGTCGAGGCCTGGCCGGCATGGCCGGCCGCAGCTTCGTGGTGAACCTGCCCGGCTCCCGTGGCGGGGTCAAGGACGGCATCGCCGTGCTGGACCCGATCCTCGACCACCTGCTGGAGCAGCGCGATGGCGGAGGCCACGAATGATGGCATCGGACCCGGCTGCACCGTCGGATCCGGACCCGGCTGCACCGTCGGATCCGGACCCGGCTGCACCGTCGGATCCGGACCCGGCCGCGCCGTCGGCAGCGGATCCCGGGCCTGGGCCCACGCCCTTCGGAGCCGACCCCGGTCAGCTGCGCGTGCCGGAGGACCCTCCCATGGGCCCCGCCCCTGATCGGGTGCGCCACGCACAGGTCACCGAGCAGCCCGTGTCCGTCACCGCGCTCGCCCGCGCGGTGGCCGATCCGCGCTGCGGCGCCGTGGTCACCTTCGACGGCGTGGTCCGCGACCACGACGGCGGCAAGGGCGTGGATCGCCTGGAGTACTCCGGGCACCCCGGCGCGGGCGAGGTGATCGTCGAGGTGGCACGTGAGATCGCCGAGCGCTACCCCGACACGGTGATCGCCCTCGCCCACCGCGTGGGGCCGCTCGCGATCGGTGAGACCGCACTGGGCTGCGCGGTCGCGGCCCCGCACCGCAAGCAGGCCTTCGCCGCCTGCGACGACCTGGTGGACACGGTCAAGCAGCGCTTGCCGATCTGGAAGCACCAGCACTTCGCTGACGGCACCGATGAATGGGTGGGCGCCCTGGGATGACGGGGGGATCAGAGATCAGGTCGACGCCACCGGGCTTCGCATGGACCCAGGACCACGACTACCTGTGGGGTCGCGGCCGGGCAGTTCCTGCTCGCCCTCGGCGTGCGGGAGGAGGCCGTCCGTCCCCCCGGTCGGCTGCGACCGATCTACGTGCGCTGGAAGGCGCTGGAGGAGGCGCTCCAGCGACTGGACCGTGAGGGCATTCCCACCGAGATCCTCGGCGCGAACAGGCACCGCGCACGACCCACCGACTGTGCCGATGTCACCTGCTGGCAACCTGCGGTCGCTACTCTCGACGCCATGCGCATCCTGCACCTGAGCGACACCCACCTGTACGGCGATCCCACCGCTCGTCACTACGGGCGGATCGACACCGCGGCCGCCCTGCGCGGCGTGCTGAACCGCCTGGCGGGCCTTGAGGGCGTGGACCTGGTGGTGCACAGCGGGGACGCCTCCGAGGATGGCACGGTGGAGAGCTACCGCAGGCTGCACGCCCTGCTGGACCCCTTCGCCGCAACTCTCGGTGCGCCCCTGGTGGTCGCGATGGGCAACCACGACGTTCCCGCCGCCTACGCCCAGGTGGCAGGCCCCGGGGACCACGACCCCCGCTACCAGGACCGCGTGATCACCACGGTCGGCGGAGCCCGGGCGGTGGTGCTGGACTCGAGTGTCCCCGGTGCCGGCTACGGCCACCTGGATCCAGCCCAGCTCGAGTGGCTGCGCAGCGTTCTGGCTGAGCCCTCCGTGGGTGGAACGGTGCTGGTGGTGCACCATCCCCCGCTGACGGCCGCCACCCGGATGCTGCGCGCCCTCGACCTCGACGGGGTGGACGAGCTGGCCGAGGTGCTCGTCGGCACCGATGTGCGGGCGATCCTCTCGGGGCATTACCACCACGAGATGACCGGGCAGCTCGCCGGGATCCCCGTGCACGTGACCCCGGGCATCACCAACGTGGTGGATCCGGTGGCGGCGGGGGATCACGAGAGGTCCCTGGCCCTGTCCGGTGCGAGCATCCTCCAGATCGACGCGAACGGGACGGCCCCGGGGATCATCACCTCCCTGTGGCCCAACGCCGGGGACACCGGAGGGGACACCGCCGGCGACGTGCGGGTGCCGGTCTATGACTTCGGACCCGAGAACGTGCAGGCGATCATCGACGCCGCCGGGCGCTGAGAGCCGTCGACCACGTCGCCGCCCGCAGCCGGAGCGGCGACCGCACTGCCGGCCACACGCCCGGCGCCGCCGAGCTCCATCACCCGGTGCATGCCCGCGCGGGTGAAGGGGAGGATCTCGGTTCGTTGTCGCTGCCTTCACAAAAAGGGGGTGACCTGGTGCGCAGGAGGGAGTCGGGGGAGTCGTTAGCACTCATCTTGCATGAGTGCCAGCGTAGTTCTAGAGTTGCCCTCGTTGGCAGTCGACGGCACAGAGTGCCAGAAGCTGCCAGAGGGATCCTTCCCGGTCGGCACCGCGACGACGATCAGTATCGGGATCCCGCACCCCGAACTCACAGAGTCATCTCTTCATGAAGGAGTGAGCCGCATGTCGGTCTCCATCAAGCCCCTCGAGGACCGTGTCGTCATCAAGCCGCTCGAGGCGGAGCAGACCACCGCTTCCGGCCTGGTCATCCCGGACACCGCGAAGGAGAAGCCCCAGGAGGGCGAGGTCGTCGCCGTCGGCGAGGGCCGCTTCGACGAGCAGGGCAAGCGCATCCCGGTCGACGTCAAGGTGGGCGACAAGGTCGTCTTCTCCAAGTACGGCGGCACCGAGCTGAAGTACGGCGACCAGGAGTACCTGGTGCTGGGCTCGCGCGACATCCTCGCGATCATCGAGAACTGAACGGACTGAGGTCTAGATCCACATGGCGAAAGAGATCATCTACGACGAGCAGGCTCGTCGCGCCCTGGAGCGCGGAGTCGACAAGCTCGCCAACACCGTCCGCGTGACGCTGGGGCCCAAGGGCCGCAACGTCGTGCTGGACAAGAAGTGGGGCGCCCCCACGATCACCAACGACGGCGTGACCATCGCCCGTGAGATCGAGCTCGAGGATCCCTACGAGAACCTCGGTGCCCAGCTCACCAAGGAGGTCGCCACCAAGACCAACGACGTGGCGGGCGACGGCACCACCACCGCCACCGTGCTGGCCCAGGCGCTGGTCCACGAGGGCCTGCGCAACGTGGCCTCGGGTGCGGCTCCGGCCTCGCTCAAGCGCGGCATGGAGAAGGCCGTGGAGGCCATCTCCTCCAAGCTCGGCGAGATCGCCATCGAGGTCGACGGCAAGGAGCAGATCGCGAACGTTGCGGCCGTCTCCAGCCAGGACCGCGAGATCGGTGAGCTGCTGGCCGAGGCCTTCGACAAGGTCGGCAAGGACGGCGTCATCACGGTGGAGGAGTCCTCCACCACCGCGATGGAGCTCGAGTTCACCGAGGGCATGCAGTTCGACAAGGGCTTCATCTCCCCGCACTTCGTCACCGACGCCGACCGTCAGGAGGTCGTGCTCGAGGACGCCCAGGTGCTGCTGCACCAGGGCAAGATCTCGGCCGTGGCCGACATCCTGCCGCTGCTGGAGAAGGTCGTCGAGGGCGGCAAGCCGCTGTTCGTGATCGCTGAGGACGTCGACGGCGAAGCCCTGTCCACGCTGGTCGTCAACAAGATCCGCGGCACCTTCAAGGGCGCCGCCGTGAAGGCCCCCGCCTTCGGCGACCGCCGCAAGGCGATGCTGCAGGACATCGCGGTGCTCACCGGTGCCCAGGTCGTCACCTCCGATCTGGGGCTGGACCTGAAGACCGTCGGCACCGAGGTGCTCGGCCACGCCGGCCGCGTGGTGGTCACCAAGGACACCACCACCATCGTGGGCGGTGCCGGTGACGAGCAGGCCGTGGCCGATCGCGTCGCGCAGATCCGCGCCGAGATCGCGAACACCGACTCCGACTGGGACCGCGAGAAGCTCCAGGAGCGCCTCGCCAAGCTCGCCGGCGGCGTGTCCGTCATCAAGGTGGGCGCCCACACCGAGGTCGAGCTCAAGGAGAAGAAGATGCGCATCGAGGACGCGGTCTCCGCGACTCGTGCGGCCATCGAGGAGGGCATCGTGGCCGGTGGCGGCAGCGCCATCGTCCAGGCGGCCTCCGCTCTCGAGGGCGACCTGGGGCTGTCGGACGATGAGGCCGTCGGCGTGCGTGCGGTGGCCAAGGCCGTCGCCGAGCCGCTGCGCTGGATCGCCGAGAACGCGGGCCACGAGGGCTACGTCGTGGTGGAGAAGGTCAAGGCCGAGAAGGTCGGCCACGGCCTGAACGCCGCCACCGGCGAGTACGTCGACCTGGCCGAGGCCGGCATCATCGACCCGGTCAAGGTCACCCGCTCGGCGCTGCGCAACGCGGCCTCGATCGCGGGCCTGGTCCTGACCACCGAGACCCTCGTGGTCGACAAGAAGGATGATGAGGACGAGTGATCGTCTGATCGTCCGGCCGGTCGGTCGACCGGCGGGTCACCCCCGCTGTCGGCCCAGACCTGTGACAG
>NZ_JAMBDS010000027.1:0-40751 GCF_025143785.1 Brachybacterium sp. p3-SID1565 | reverse complement strand
GCGGGGGGGGGGGGGGGGGGGGGGGGGGGGGGGGGGGCCCCCCCCCCCCCGCCCCTCAGCGGCTGCCGACCATCAGCCGGCGACCGCCTCCTGCTGCGGATCCAGCTCGATCACGCCGTAGCTCCAGCCCTTGCGGCGGTAGACCACCTTCGGGTTCCCGGACTCCTCGTCGATGAACAGGAAGAAGTCGTGGCCCACCAGCTCCATGCGGTACAGGGCGTCGTCGATGGACATCGGCTCGGCGGGGTGCTTCTTCTCGCGGATCACGATGGGGCTGTCCCCATCCGCGTCCAGCTCAGCCGCCTCGGAGGCCAGCGCCTCCTGGCCGGCGGGGGCGGCATCCTCCCTCAGAGCGGCGGGCAGCTCGGCGTCCGGCACCATCGTGCGCAGGGACTCCCCGGAGGCCTGGTGGGCGCGGTCGCGGCCGCGGTGGCGGTCCTTGCGCCGGTCCCGTGCGCGGCGCAGCCGCTCCAGGAGCTTCCCGTAGGCCACGTCGAGGGCCCCGTAGAGATCATCGGCCCGGGCCTCGGACCTGATCACTGCGCCCTTGTCGTGCACGGTGAGCTCCACGCGATCGCTGAGCTCGGCCTGCCTGGGGTTCTTCTCCTGCGAGATCTCGACGTCCACCCGCAGCGCGGTTGGCGCCAGCTGAGTGACCTTGTCGAGCTTGTCGGTGAGATGACGGCGGAATCGGTCCGGGACGTCCATGTGGCGTCCTACGACGTTGATCTCCATGAAGTACTCCTCCTAGCGGTGGTGCGGCCGTTCTGAGCCCGGCCGCGATGGCTCCTCGGCTGGGTTCCGCACCTCCTCTCGAAGGGGACTCGCTGCGATGTCGAGTGGTCCAAGCATGCCATGTTTCCCTTCGGTTTTCCTGGTCGATCGTCCTGCATGGATCAGCCCGGACGATCGGTGGACCGGCGCGCCACCGGGGTGACCCGGAGCTCCACCGGCACCGGATCCCCGGGCACGCGGGCCGAGGCCACCACGACCGCGCCGATCACGGGGATCCCCGCTGCGGTGAGGGTCTCGTGCATGGCGCGCAGCGTGGATCCGGTGGTGACCACGTCATCGACGATCACGCAGCCGGGCCCTCCCCGGAGTGCCGCCGCCGGGAGCGGGCCTGCCAGGCGGATGCGGCGAGTGCGCCGCATCCGCGCCCCCTTGCCCTCCTGCCCGGTGGTAGGGGCGGCACGCAGCAGCAGCGGCCTGCCGATCCCCGAGCGCGCCAGGGAGCGGACCAGTTCTGCGGTGTGGTCCTCCCCGCGGCGCAGCCGCGCCCGCAGACGGGAGGGGACCGGGACCAGGAAGGGGACCCGCGACCCGCCACCTGCTCCCCCGGTGCCCACCAGCAGCCTCACTGCTGGTTCGAGACCGGCCGCGATCGGGGCTCCCAGATGGAGCATGCCACCGTTCTTCCAAGCCAGCACCAGGCGCTGCAGATCCCCGGTGTACTCGCCGAGCGCGAGCACGGGCAGCAGGGGGTGGTGGTCGACCCCGGCAGGCAGCAGCCGGGACCGCTCCCTGACCCGGGCTGCGCTCAGGTGCTGCAGCGCATCGCAGCAGGACTCCACCCGCACCGGTGGCCCCTGCAGCAGGGCGCGACAGTCCCGGCACAGCCAGCTGCCCTCGCTGCCGCAGGGGCACACGCGCGGCACCAGCAGTGAGCACGTCTGCGCGGCGACCTCGCCCACTGCCCGCGCCACGGCGATCCCCGCCCCCCGGTGCCGACTCCGCGCGTGTCCCATGCCCCCATCCCACCTCGATCGCAGTGCTCACGGGCGGGATCGGGCCACGCTGGGGACAAGGGCATCGTGGGGAGGAACCCCACCTGAGCTCGGCCGTCGGTGGTGCACCGGGGAAGGACCTCTCAGTAGAAGGCGGGGTCCCGGGCCGGGAGATCGACGCTCGCCCAGCGGTCCCCCGTGCTGCGCATCAGCGCACCGTCCTCGGTGGCGGCCCACACGGACTCCGCGATCACGCTGCCGGCCAGGCGCACCGTTCCCTGTCGCGGCGGCGGGAGCAGCTCGTGCCCTGTTGCGAGGTCGGTGACCTGAGCCCGGAGCTCCTCACTGATGGGGTCCGTGCCGAGCACGGTCAGGGCGATCTCGTCGTACCAGCCCACCTGCACCATGTCGACCAGCCCGGTGCGCACCACCACCGGCTCCGACACCGAGACCGGAACCCCGGCCTCGTCGCGCTGCACCGCGCACAGATCCAGTCGGGTCCCTGCCTCATCGGCGGAGAGCACGGCCAGGCGGGTGGCGTCGGCGGCGATGTCCAGCCCCAGCACCTCCCGTCCTCGCAGCCAGGCGGTATCGACCTTGACGTCGTGCTCGGCCCCCTGGGCGGACATCGCCAGCAGCACTCCCGTGCCCGACTGGACCGAGGCCCAGACGTACCCGGCGTCATCGGGTCGCGGATCGGCGTAGGCCGCACCGGCAGCGGCCTGCCTCACCGGTACCGAGCCATCGGTCGAGGCCATCAGCACGCTGCTGCGGTCCAGTGACAGTGCGCAGGCCAGCACGCCGTCCTGGCTGATCGCCGGTGCGGAGAGGACGGTCTCGGCGAGGTCCGGGACCAGCTGGGACATCTGATCGCTCCCCCCGGCGTCGGCGAGCGAGACCACCCCGGTGGGTCCTGCCCCGATCGGGCGATGCCCCGGCAGAGGCCGGGCGAGGGAGCGGTCCACCTGCGCGGTCAGATCGGTGCCGTCCCAGAGCAGACGGACCTCCGCCAGCGCCCGCAAGGACCGCAGGGATGCCTCCAGCTGCGCGAGGGCGTGCCCGCGCGGCGCGCTGGCCAGACGCCGGACGGCCTCGGGTATGGTCACCTCGGCCACGCCGTCAGCTCCCGTCGTCACCATCACCGCCTCCATGTCGGCGCTGGACGGCACCAGAGTGCGCACGGCCGACTCCAGCGGCTCCACGGGCCCGGCGCGGAGGCCTTCGAGAACCGCCGGAACAGCCCGGTGGGAGGAGTACCAGCGCAGATCAGGGACCAGGTGCAGGGATCGGGGATCCAGGAAGTAGAGCCGTGCAGGGGTGAACAGCGCCTCGAACGCGGCCCCCGAGAGGTGGATGCCGGGTGGCGGATCGGCGATCCGCCACTGCCCGTCAACGGACTCGACGTGGACCGTGATCTCCTGGGCGGTGGGACCGGCCAGGACGCTGCGCACGCCCTGCGCATCCACCAGCATCACGGCCTGCAGCGCGAGGGAGACGGTGTCCTTGTCCAGCTGCTCCACCCGCAGCTCATCGCTGCTGGAGTAGACGGTCACGCCGGCTCCCGGATCCCACGCGGCGCTGGCGTCGGGGGTGAGGTACTCCCTAGCCACGGCGTAGTCGTCCTCGGTGCCCACGCCGGCCTGCACGAACCCGGTGAGGACCTGCTGGGGAGTGGCGTCCTCGGGGGGTGGCAGCGCCCTCACGTAGGGGGCGCCCGGCCGGGAACGGCCCGAGAGGGGGCGACTGTTGATGGGGGACTCGGTGGGGATGCGCGCGCAGGCGCTCCCGGTGCCGAGCAGCGCGGCGGCACCGGCGAGGCGCAGCAGCTCCCGGCGGCTCGCGGTCATCGCGCCTCCTCCTCCCAGCTCGAGTCCAGGTCCGGCAGCATGTCCGGACTGATCTGGATCTCACCGGTGGCGGTGGGCAGCGGGTCCCCTCCCACGCGGTCGAAGGAGCGCTCCAGCCGCAGTGGGGAGCGGGTGATCGCGCCACCGGGTCGACGCGGCAGCGTGAGGCGGAAGACGGCTCCCTCGCCCAGCTGTCCCCATGCCTGCAGCCAGCCGTCGTGCAGGTGCGCGTCCTCCACAGAGATCGACAGGCCCAGCCCGGTCCCTCCCAGGGTGCGGGCACGAGAGGGGTCGGCCCGCCAGAACCTGTCGAACACGCGGCGGGCATCCTCCGGGGAGATGCCCCGCCCGTGGTCCTGGACCACCACGGCCACCGAATCCTCGTCCGATCCCGTCTGCACCAGCACCGGATGCCCCGCCCCGTGCTCGATCGCATTGGTCAGCAGGTTCCGCAGGATCCGGTCCACCCGCCGGGCATCGACCACGGCGCTCATCCCGTGCCCGGCAGGTCGCACGTCCAGCAGGCATCCGCGGGCTGCAGCAAGGGGGCGCACGTCGTCCACTGCGCGCATCACCAGCTCGTCCAGGTCCTCGCGGTTCGCCTCGAGCACGGCCGCCCCGGCATCGAACCGGGAGATCTCCAGCAGCTCGGTGAGCAGCAGCTCGAAGCGGGTGACCTGCGTCGAGAGCAGCTCGACCGTGCGGTGCAGACCCTCCGGCAGCGATTCCCGCTGGTCGTCGAGCACGGAGGACGCCATGCGGATCGTGGTCAGCGGGGTGCGCAGCTCGTGGGAGACGTCGGCCACGAAGCGCTGCTGGACCCGGGAGAGCTCGGTGAGGTCCTCGACCTTCTGCTCCAGGCTCCGAGCCATGTCGTTGAACGACTCCCCCACCCGGGCCAGCTCATCGGCCCCGGAGACCTCGACGCGGCTGGTGAGGTCTCCGGCGGCCAGGCGCTCGGCCGCCCGTGCCGCTTTCTTCAAAGGGGTGGTGACCAGCTGTGCCACCACCACGGCGATGCCCACCACGAGGGCGAGCAGCACGGCACCGCCGCCCAGCACCACGCGCTGCACGAAGGCGAGGGTCTGCTGTTCGTCCTGCAGGGAGTACACCAGGTACAGGTCGTAGGAGCCGCTCCCGGCCACCGCCACGCGAGTGCCCACCAGCAGAGCGGGCTCGACCTCCTCGGTGGGGCCCGACAGCGCGATGGACGTCCACACCAGCGAGTCGGGCTGCGCGGCGACTGCTCGCGCGAACTCGGGATCCACGACCTCGGACAGCGAACGGTCCGAGTACACCGACCACACCATGCCGGTGGTCTCCACCGGGACCAGTGCCGCCTCCCGGCGGGATGCGCCGTTCTGGCCCCGCACTTCCTGCACGAAGGCGGTGGCCGCGTCCTGCTGCTGAGTTCCGGTGGCACCGGTGAGCTGATCCAGGTCCGAGACCAGCGCATCACGGATGTCCTGGGACTCCTCCAGCACCCGGTCCCGACGCTGCTCGTACAGGCCGTCGGCGATCACGGACGACAGGTACGCGCCCACCGTCAGGATGGACACGCTCGCCAGCAGAGTGGTCACCACCACCACGCGCAGGGCGAGCGGCCAGTGCCCCGGAAGGATGCGATGAAGGGCGGCGCCGGGCCCACTCTCGCCGCGGCCCGGGGCGGTCACGGCTGCGCGGGCCGGCTCAGGACGGCCCACCTGCCCGATAGCCCACCCCGCGCACGGTCACCACGATCCGGGGGTTCTCCGGATCGTGCTCGATCTTGGAGCGCAGGCGCTGCACGTGGACGTTGACCAGGCGGGTGTCGGCACTGTGCCGGTAGCCCCACACCTCCCGCAGCAGCACGTCCCTGGTGAACACCTGCCAGGGCTTGCGGGCCAGCTGGGTGAGCAGGTCGAACTCGAGGGGGGTGAGGGAGATCGGCTCACCCCCGCGGAACACCTCGTGCCCGTCCACGTCGATCTCGAGGTCACCAATGGTGAGCTTCTCCGTGGTGGGGACCTCGGAGCGCCGCACGCGCGCCTTGATCCTCGCTACCAGCTCCTCCGGCTCGAACGGCTTGGTGAGGTAGTCGTCGGCCCCGGCCTCGAGCCCCTCGACCACGTCGGCGGTGTCGGTGCGGGCGGTGAGCATGATGATCGGCACCCCGCTCCCGGCGCGCAGCCTGCGGCACACCTCGATGCCGTCCATCCCCGGCAGCATCAGGTCCAGCAGGACCACGTCGGGCCGCACGCGCGCGAACGCCTCTAGTGCGGAGGCGCCGTCGGGGAAGGTGATCACCTCGTACCCCTTGCCGCGCAGAACGATCCCGACCATTTCGGCGATCGCCTGATCGTCATCGACCACGAGGATCCGTGAAGGCGTCGTCATGGGGTCATTGTGCCACCCAGCAGCGGGACCGGGATGGACCCACGACACGAGGTCATCGACGTTCGTCGGATCGGGCCGGGCACGCGGAGTGCGTAGCGTGGGCACCCAGCATCACAGCAGCACAGGATCACCAGCATCACCACGAGCAGGACCACCACGGCAGGCTCCCCGGTTCACCCGGCAGCACCCGGTGGGGTCCAGGACGACGGAGGTCGGGATGAGCACGGGATGGACCGCACCCGGGACCAGCAGCGTCCCGCAGGGCCAGGAGCCGGGGACGCACCCGGACGGCTTCGGTGCGCCCCCGATCCCGGACCCCACGAGCACTCAGGGGCCC
This sequence comes from Brachybacterium sp. p3-SID1565, assembly GCF_025143785.1. NCBI lineage: Bacteria > Bacillati > Actinomycetota > Actinomycetes > Micrococcales > Dermabacteraceae > Brachybacterium > Brachybacterium sp. p3-SID1565. The sequence goes on along the minus strand of NZ_JAMBDS010000027.1, from coordinate 34,464 downwards.
GCAGACGGCCCGGCTGGCCCGCTGCGGCGGGAACTGGTGCAGCAGGCGCCCCTGTTCCCCCTGCGGCCGCTGTCGGTCGGTGAGGTGCTGGGAGCGGCGGTGCGCATCTACCGTCGTCGGGCCAAGGCCATGCTGCTGGTCTCCGCAGCCGTTCACGGCATCGCGTACGTGCTGATCACGGTGCTCACCGGAGCCAGCATGGTGCCGCTGATCGGCGAGACCCGCACCATGCTCGAGGACCCGCAGGCGAGCGATCCCGGGGCGTTCTCGGTGATGTCCCTGTCCGAGGCGCTGAGCACGCTGGGGGTCTCGCTGGTGACCGGCGTGGTCTCCATGATCGCCGCCGCCATGGTCACCGCCGTCCTCACGCGAGTCGCCATCGGGGAGGCCACGGGCGAGCCCCTGGCCGACTCCGAGCTGTGGCCCACCCTGCGACGACTGGCGCTGCCCGCGGTCGGGGTCTCCGCCCTGGTGGGGCTGCTGATCACCGTCGCGGCCGTGGTCCCCACGACCCTGGGTCTGGTGCCTCTGCTGGTGTGGCAGGAGGCCAATGTGATCACGATCCTCGCTCTGGTGCTGGGCCTCGTCGTCGCCCTCGTCGCGGCAGTGTGGCTCTACGCTCGCACCCTGCTCGCCATCCCCGCACTGGTGGTCGAAGGGACCGGGATCCTCGGGGCTGTGCGTCGCTCCTTCGCGCTGACCGCCGGGCGCCGCATGTGGCGGGTGCTGGGCCTGGGCGTCCTGCTGACGGTGCTGTACTACGTCGCCGTGCAGGTGCTGAGCGGAGTCTTCGGCGTGGTGGGGTTCGTCGCCTACGTGGCGATCCTGCTGCTGTCCAACCTCGAGGCGATCGTGCTGGGCGTGATCGTGCTGACCGTGCTGTCCATGATCGGTGCCTACGTCGCGACCTTCCTGCTGGCCCCCTACCTCTCCGCCGGCACCGCGGCGATCTACGCCGACAACCGGATGCGGCACGAGGCCTGGGACATCGAACTGAACCGCCATGCCCGTGACAGCTGGAACGCGGGGCAGCTCCCATGATCCCCCTGGCCCCACCGGGGATCGACCCTGACGAGGCGCGCCGCCGGATGCTCGAGGAGCTGTCGAAGGCCGAGTACGACGACTCCCCCGGTTTCGTGCAGTGGCTGCTCGAGACGATCGAGTCCTGGCTGACGGAGATCGTGAAGGGCATCGACGGCTCCTCCGCCGCCCAGGCCGGCCTGTTCGTCCTGCTGATCGCGCTGGCGCTGGGGGTGACGGTGCTCGTGTTGCGCCGCACCGGGCTGATCCGGCGCAGCGCCACGCTGACGGTGGAGACGGCACTGGACACCCCGGACGTGCTCAGCGCCGCCGAGCTGCGGTCAGCGGCCCGCGACGCCGTCGCAGCGGGGCGGCGCGACGATGCGGCAGTGCTGGCCATGCGCGCCCTGGTGCGCGATCTCGAGGACCGCACCCTGCTGGACGTCACCGCGGGGATGACGGCGCACGAGGCCGCCGAGGGAGCCTCCGTACCGTTCCCCGAACTGCGGGGACGCCTCCAGCTCGGTGCCCAGGCCTTCGACACCGCCGCCTACTCCTACCGCTCCGTCAGCGCCAAGCAGGCCGAGGACCTGGTGCGGCTGACCGAGTACATCGCGGAGTCCAGCCCGGACCTCACCGAGAGCCCGAGGGCCGCCGGATGAACAGCTCCGCCGATCGTCGGCCCCGATGGCTGGTGGTGCTGATCGTGCTCGCCGTGGTGGCGGCGGTCCTGGCCGCCGTGGCCCGCGGCTACTACCGGGACGGCCCGCTCGAGCCCGACGCGCCGACGGGACAGGGATCCCGGGCCGCGGTCAGCGTGCTCGTGGACCTGGGGGTCCAGGTCGACACCCATCGGCACACCGCCGATGCGGTCGAGGATCTGTCCGAGGGCCGCACCGTGCTGGTCACGGACCCCGGCCTGCTCTCCGGCGCGCAGCTGGAGGCCCTGGCCACCTCCCTGGAGGAGTCGGCCGGCACTCTGGTGCTGGTCCAGCCGGACTTCGTCACCCTGGGATACCTCACCCCGCTGATCTCCCCGGCGGGGACCGTGCGCACGCCCACCCTGATCGATGCCGGCCCTGACTGCGATGCCGCCTTCGGTGCACGCCAGGTCCACGTGCCCGGCGATGAAGGGCTGGTGGGACCGGCCACCACCTACCGCACCTCCGGGCAGGCAGCCGGCTGCTTCGCCTCCGGGGCGGGGTCGCTGGTGGCCGTGCACGATCGGCTGGTGGTGCTGGGCTCCCCCGATCTGCTGACCAACGACGGCATCGGGCAGGCGGACAACTCCGCCCTGGTGCTCAACGCTCTCGGTTCCGCCGATGAACTGACCTGGTACATCCCCTCCCCCGCTGATCCGATGGCCGCCACCGGACCGGACCTGCTGGACTATCTGCCCGACTGGGCCACCTCGCTGGCGCTGTGGCTGCTGCTGTCAGCGCTGGTCGCCCTGCTGGCACTGGGACGACGCTTCGGGCCGGTGGTGGTGGAGCCGCTGCCGGTGACGGTGCGGCCCCAGGAGCTGGTGCTGGGGCGCGCACGGCTGCTGCAGCAGTCGCAGTCCCGGGATGCGGCCGCGGCCTCCCTGCGCGCCGCTGCCGCGAGACGCCTCGCCGACCGGCTCGGCATCCGCCACGAGGAGTCGCTGGACGCCCTGGTCGCCGCCCTCACCCCGCATCTGGAGCAGTCCCCGGAGCAGATCCGCTCCCTGCTCGGACCCACGCCCGTGAGCAGTGACCAGGCCCTGGTGCAGCTCGCCCACGACCTCGACCGACTCGAGAAGGAGATCGACCGATGAACGGTTCCAGCCAGGCCGCCGTCCCGCCCGGGGCCGAGGGCCCCACCGCGCCCACCGGGCCCGATGTCGACCGCGGCACCCGCGAGCAGCTCCAGGGACTCGCTGACGAGATCCACAAGGGGGTGGTGGGCCAGGACGCCGCGGTCACCAGCCTGGTGGTGGCCCTGCTGTGCCGCGGCCACGTGCTGCTGGAAGGAGTTCCCGGTGTGGCCAAGACCCTGCTGGTGCGCTCCCTGGCCGCAGCGCTGGACGTGCGCATGCGCCGCGTGCAGTTCACCCCGGACCTGATGCCCGGCGACATCACCGGCTCCCTCGTCTACGACGCCTCCACCAGCGACCTGGTGTTCCGGGAGGGCCCGGTGTTCACCAACCTGCTGCTGGCGGACGAGATCAACCGCACCCCTCCCAAGACCCAGTCCGCACTGCTGGAGGCCATGGAGGAGCGCCAGGTCACCGTGGACGGCATGCCGCACCCGCTGCCGGACCCCTTCCTGGTGATCGCCACTCAGAACCCCATCGAGTTCGACGGCACGTACACGCTGCCGGAGGCCCAGCTGGACCGCTTCCTGCTCAAGGCGGTGATGCCGCTGCCGGAGCGCGAGGTCGAGGTGGACGTGCTGCGGCGTCACGCCGACGGCTTCGACACCACGGACCTCGGCGCCATGGGGCTGCGCCCGGTGGTGGACGTGGCCGCACTCGAACGCGCCCAACGGGATGTGGCCACGGTGGCGGCAGAGGATCCGGTGGTGCAGTACATCGTGGACGTCTGCCGCGCCACCCGCCGCTCGCCGAGCCTGGCCTTGGGGGTCTCGCCGCGCGGTGCGATCGCGCTGCTGCGCACGTCCCGTGCCTGGGCGTACCTCTCGGGCCGGGACTTCATCACCCCCGACGACGTGAAGATCATGGCTCCGTCCACCCTCGCGCACCGGGTGCGCCTGACCACCGAGGCGGAGCTGGAGGGCTCCCAGGTGGAGGCGGTCCTGGCCGCGACACTGGCCTCGGTGCCCGTGCCGCGCTGAGAGGCAGTGGAATGAGGATCTCCATCACCCCGCGTGCCGCACTGGTGACCCTGTTGGGACTGCCGGTGCTGGTGCTGTGGCCCGCCTGGTGGACCGTGCTGCTGCTGGCGGCGGCATGGCTGCTGGTGGTGCTGATCGATGCCTTCCTGGCCCCTTCCCCCCGCGCGCTGACCGTGCAGAGGGACGCACCGGGGCAGGTCAGGCTGGGCGGGGAGGCCGGCGGGCGGGTGCTGGTTGCCAATCCGACCTCCCGCCCCGCGGACCTGGAGATCCGGGATGCCTGGAACCCGACGGCCGGTCTGGTGCAGCAGCGCTCCACGCTGCGGGTGCCGCCGCGGGAGAGGCGGGCCGTCGCCCAGGTGTACCGGCCCACGCGCAGGGGCCAGCACTCCTCGCGGACGCTGCTGTTGGCCTCCCGCGGTCCGCTCGGGCTGGCCCGCCGCACCGCAGCCGTGGACGCGCCGGGTCGACTGCTGGCGCTGCATCCCTTCGCCTCCCGCCGCCACCTCCCCTCCCGGGTGCGACGGCTGCGGGAGATCGAGGGGCTGGCCGCGATCCATCAGCGCGGTCAGGGCACCGAGTTCGACTCGCTGCGCGACTTCGTGGACGGCGACGACGTGCGTTCGATCGACTGGCGGGCCACTGCGCGCCGCCGCAGCGTGGTGGTGCGCACCTGGCGCCCCGAGCGGGACCGGCACGTGCTGATCGTGGTGGACACCTCCCGCACCTCCGCCAGCCGCCTGGGTGACGCGCCCCGCCTGGACGCCGCCTTCGATGCGGCTCTGCTGCTGACCGCGCTGGCAGGGCACGCCGGGGACCGCGTTGATCTGCTGTGCATCGACCGCATCCCCCACGTGTCCGTGGTGGGCTCCAGCCGCACCACGGTGCTCAACGACATGGTGCGCTCCACCGCCGCCGTGCACCCTGCCCTGGTGGAGACGGACTGGGAGCTCGCAGCCGGCGCGATTCGGGACCGTGCCCGCAAGGGAGCACTGGTGGTGCTGGTGACGCCGGTGGACGCCTCCGTGGTGGACACGGGACTGCTGCCGGTCGCCGCGCGCATCGGACGCGACCATCCGCTGGTGGTGCTGTCGGTCGCCGATCCCGCCCTGGATGCTCTGGCCGCGGGGCGCGGGGACCTGGAGACCGTGTACCGGGCGGCGGCCGCCGAGCAGGACAGGATCCGCCGCTCCGGAGTGGCGCGGGCCTTGGAGCGGGTGGGGGCGCATGTGGTGGATGCGCCGCCGGAGAGGGCACCACGGGCTCTGGCCGACTGCTACCTCGCGCTGAAGGCGGCCGGGCGGCTGTAGGCGGCACCCCGCCCGATGGGGACCCGGCCACCCCGCAGCGGGGACGTGGCGGGTCGGGGTGACCCTGCCACCAGGCCGGATCGGCGGCGAGCATCCACTCCCATCGATCCGGTCGACTGCTCAGCCCGCGGTGGCGACGTGGTCGCCCACCATCTCCTCGGAGAGGTCCCCGGTGATCCCGCAGCGGTGCACCTGCCTGCCGCGCACCAGCATGAAGGCGAGGAAGGCCAGCCAGGCGAGGGCACCGATCGCGATGCGCACCACCGGGGACAGCCCGCTGGGGGTCACGAACGCCTCGATGAACCCGGAGACCAGCAGCACCGGCACCAGCCCGATCGCGACCGTCACCAGCGAGCGTGCCGCCCGCGACAGCGCCCACAGCCGAGGCAGCTCCCCGGGGCGGATCCACGCCCAGAAGGTGCGCAGTCCTGCACCGGCACCCACCACCACGCAGGTCAGCTCCAGCAGTCCGTGCGGGAGGATGTACACGAAGAAGGTGCCCAGGCCCCCGTAGGCCCCCATCACCCCGGCCATCAGCCCCACGTTCAGGCCGTTCTGCAGCAGCATCATCACCGGCCAGAAGCCCGTCACCCCCAGCACGACGGCCTGGACCGTGATCCACGCGTTGTTGGTCCACACGTTGGCGGCGAACCCGGAGGCGTCCCCCTGGAAGTAGTACTCGACGAAATCGCGCTGGGCGAGGGAGCGCTGCGCGGCCTCCGGCAGCACCAGTCCCCGGGCCACCGGATCGAGCCCGAAGTAGAGGCCGCACACCACCGTGGCCCCGAGGAAGATCGCAGCGGCCAGTGCCACCGCCCACCGCGCCTGGAACAGGGCGGCCGGCAGGTCCTCCCAGAAGAAGGTGCGGGCATGCTTCCACAGCGGCGTGCGGGCCCCGGTGATCCGCAGGCGCGCCCGGTGCACCAGCAGCGAGAGGCGCGCGGTCAGGGCCGGGTCCGGGTTCGTGGAGCGCACCGTGGACAGGTGCGTGGCCGCAGCCTGGTAGAGGGACACCAGCTCGTCGATCCCCTCGGCATCGAGCCGGCGGGTGCGGGTGAGCTCGGCCAGCCGCTCCCACTGGGGGCTGTGCACGGAGACGAAGGCATCGGTGTCCACGTCCCCAGGGTAGGCACGCAGCATGCTTCCGCGCCGCCGACGAAAGTCGAACTCCGACCTGCCGGAAGCAGACCGTGGACACTCTCGCAGGCGCCGACGGCCTGCCAGGATGGAGGCATGTCGACGATCTCCGCACCGAGCGATGCCGGTTCCGCGTCACTGGCACGGGACGACAGGGAGTCCCTGGTCACCGGTGAGGCGGTGCTGCTGGACCTGCGCACCGCCTCCTTCGCCGTGCGCATGCTGTCGGCGTCGATCGACGGCGCCATCCAGCTGGCGATCCTGGTGGGCGGGATCGTCGGCGCGGTGTGGGTGATGGCGGCCCTGGATGCCGACGAGGGGTTCTTCGCCGCCGGGACGCTCGTCATGAGCGTGACCGCGTACGTGGGCTACCCGGTGCTGTGCGAGATGCTGCTGCGTGGCCGCTCCGTGGGGCGACTGGTCACGGGCACCCGCGTGGTGCGGGAGGACGGCGGGCCGGTCCATGTGCGTCAGAGCGTGCTGCGAGCCGTGACGGCCATGTTCGAGATCTGGGGGACGGCCGGTGCGGTGGCCCTGACCTGCTCGGTGCTCGATCGCAAGTCGCGTCGGATCGGGGACCTGCTGGCGGGCACCGTGGTGATCCAGGAGCGCATGTCCGCTCCGCGTTCGCAGCGCATCGAGCTGCCGGAGGAACTGCGTCCCTGGGCGGCGGGGGCCGATGTGGGGCGGCTCCCGGTGGCGCTGGTGCAGGACATCCGCTCGTTCCTGCCCCGAGCCGAGCGCATCCATCCCCGGTCGCGTCAGCAGCTGTCCCGCGACCTGCTGCAGCGCACGCTCCCGTTCGTGGCACCGGCTCCTCCCCCGGGCACCGATCCGGAGGCGTTCCTGGCCGCGGTGGTGTCGGAGAGGTCCCGACGCGACGAGGAGAGGCTGCGGCGAGCTGTCGCGGCGCAGCGCGAGCTGTCCGCTGAGGTGCGCACGGCGCCGTTCACCGCCTGAGGCGGATCGGCACCGGCCGTTCAGGCGATCGGTGCCTCGGTGCGACCGGCGATCAGCACCGGGATCCCACCCTCGACCGGGTGGATCCGTCCACAGGACGCGCACTGGAGGCCCGCATCGACATCGCGCAGGGAGCCCGTGCAGTCGGGGCAGCGCAGTCGTTCGCGGACCCACGCAGGCACATCGGCACCGCTGGCCCCGGCCGGGGCCAGGTGCGGCAGCTCAACGTCGACGGGCTGCAGGCTCACCACCGGCTGCTGGCGCACCAGCGCCAGGATCTCGTCCCGCACCCGGATCATCGTGGTCTCCAGCTCCGCCTCGACGTTCAGGCGCAGCAGCGGCTCGGTGTTGGAGGATCGCAGGGAGAACCACCAGCGCTCCTCCGCAGGGGCCTCGGCGTCCCAGTGCTCCACTGTCAGGCCGTCCAGGTCGTCGCACGTGGCCCCCGGGATCCGCTCCGCGTGTGCGCGCACGGTCGCGCGCGACTGCTCGGCATCGTCCACCCGGGAGTTGATCTCCCCGCTGCTGGCATAGGGATCGTGGGACGCCACCAGGGTCGACAGGGAGAACTCGCTCTCCGCCAGGGCGGCGATCACGTGCAGGGCCGCGAGCATCCCGGAGTCCGCGTGGAAGAAGTCCCGGAAGTAGTAGTGCGCGGAGTGCTCACCGCCGAAGACGGCGCAGTGCTCGGCCATCAGCGCCTTGATCAGGGAATGGCCGACCCGGGAGCGCACGTGCGTGCCGCCGGCGGCCCGGATGGTCTCGGCCACGTGCCGGGAGGAGACCAGGTTCGCGACCACGGCCGGGTGCTCCTCCCCGGCGGCTCGCGCTCGGGCTATCTCGCGCTGGGCGATCAGGGCGGTGATCGCCGAGGGGGACACCAGGGCACCGGTCTCGTCCAGGACCACGCACCGGTCGGCATCGCCGTCGAAGGCGAAGCCGAGATCGGCCCCCTCGCTCAGCACGGCCTCCCGCAGGTCCTCGAGGTTGGTGGGGTCCAGCGGATCCGCCGGGTGGTGGGGGAAGGTGCCGTCGAGCTCGAAGTGCAGCGGAACCAGGTCGATCCGGCCCAGCCGCTCCGCCACTGCGGGAACGGTCAGCCCGGCCATGGCATTGGCGGCGTCCACCACCACGCGCAGTCGTCGGCCCTCGGGGATCGGGACCAGCCCCAGCACGGTGTCGACGTAGTCGGCCAGGGTGTCCAGGGGCTGTGAGACCCCGCCCGGGATCTCCGGGATCTCTCCGGAATCGAGGTAGGCCTCGGCTGCGGCCCGCATGCTCGCAAGGCCGGTGTCGCGGCTGATGGGTCGGGCACCGGGCAGGCACAGCTTCAGCCCGTTGTCCTGGGCAGGGTTGTGGCTGGCGGTGATCATCGCCCCGGCGGCACGATGCAGGCCCGAGGCGCAGTACAGCTGATCGGTGGAGGACAGCCCGGCCTCCCCCACGGTGGCTCCTCGACGCACGGCTCCGTCCACGAAGGCGCGCGCCAGCTCCGGGGAGGAGACCCGCATGTCGTGGGCGACGATCATGTCGCCGCCGCCCGGAGAGCTCTGCAGGAAGTCCGCGAAGGCGGCGCCGAGCGCGCGGGCCACCTCGGCCGTCAGCTGCGTGCCGGCCTCACCGCGCACGTCGTACGCCTTGACGATCGGTGAGAGGTCCGCCGGTCGGCTGTCAGTCATGGGGGCTCCTGAGGACGTGGAGATGGCGAGCTGGTTCTCGCACCGGGGCGGGCTGCGTCCGTGACGCCGTCCCGGCGTCGGCGGGTGTCTGCGTGCTGCGCGGCGGCTTCACGGCATCGGCGAGGGCGACCAGGTCGTCGCTGACCTCCGATGCGCCGGCCACCCGCAGCAGTTCCCATCCCCGCGGGGCGGTGAGCCGGGAGGCGTGCTCGCGGCACAGGTCGTAGGCGTGCGGCTCGCTGCTGCGGGAGAGCGGCCCCAGCACTGCCGTGGCGTCCTCGTACACGAAGGTCAATGTGCTCACCGCGGGCAGGGAGCAGGCGGTGCGGGAGCATTCACGGGCTGGCACAGCAAGGAGTGTACGCAGGCAGAAGGCCTCCTGGTGGACGGCGCGCCCGGTGCACAGCACCCCGTGCGCTCCCCGATAGAGTGCGGGCATGGATGCGTCCGGGCTCACCCCGCCTCCCGCCCCGAGACCCGGCCTGCGCCGGCGTGATCGCCGGGGGCGCGGCAGGCGCTGGGACCTGATCCCCCCGCACCTGCCCGGCCATCGCACGCGGCGCGAGCGCTTCGACGACACCGTCACCGACGCCGCCGCCTCCCTGATCGAGCGGTTCCCGCGCCGACTCGCCCATCTGCGCGTCGTGGTCGAGGAGGTGCCGCCCGCCGATCCAGCTCCCTGGGAGGACGCCTCGGTGCTGCTGGGTCGTGCCCTGCCCTCCACCCGGGAGCACCCGCCGCGCATCATCCTGTACCGGCTGCCGATCCAGACCCGCTGCTCGACCGAGCAGGACCTCGATCTGCTGGTGCGCCAGGTGCTGTCGGAGCAGGTGGGGTCGATGCTGGCCATCGCGCCGGAGGACGTGGACCCGGAGGCGTGGGGGCAATGAGCGTGCGAGCCCTCACTCGGACAGTCGCACGCTGACCTCGACGTCGGTGTTCTGCAGCACCGTGACGGGGAGGGTGGCCAGCAGGGTGCCGCCGGCGCCGTCGTCGTGCTGCTGCACCCAGCTGGCGTGCAGCACTCCCGGCCTCTCCGGCACCACCGTGACGCCGGCAGCGGGCTCCCCGTCGACCTGGAGGTCCTGAGTCGGGACGGTGGCCACGGTCTCCGCCGCGATCTGCATCACGATCGGTTCGGCCGCAGCGCCGTTCTCGGAGATCGGGGCCACCGTCACCTCGGTGTCCTCGGTGGCGGTCAGGGTCAGGTGCCCGGCCTGTCCCCCCGCGGGCAGGGCCACGACGGAATGGGAGCCCAGCTCCGGTGCCGGCGCCGCCAGGGCGAAGTCGACGGGGGCACCGATGGTGTCCCCGGGCAGGTCCGCCCCGCTCGTCTCGGATCGGACCACGGCCAGCAGCGGCTGCGAAGAGTCGACCCTCACGGCATGATCCCCCTCGGGCACGCCGTCCAGAGCCACCGGCACCACGGCGCCGGCCGGCACGGTGACCTCCTGCTCGGCATCGGGCAGAGGCCCACCGGTGCCCATCACGGTGACGGTCGCGGTGGCATCCTCGCCCTGGGTGTTGGCCAGCACCAGGGTGGGGGCGGCCTGTTCCACGCGCACCCCGGGAACGATCTGCTCGCGCGCGGGCGCGCTGGTGGGCGCCAGGATCTCTGCACCCCCGGGGGTGAGGCCGTCCCGTTCCGTGGTCTGCATGTGCATCACCAGCGGTGCACCGATCACCTCGGCGCGCACGCCCACGTGGTCGTGGCCCGGGGCGATGGATTCCAGCAGGATGCGCTGCTCCGTGCGAGGTGCGACCACGACCTGGCTGCGCCCCGCCATCGTCGCAGGACCGTCCGCCGTCCACACCTGCACCGCTGCGGTGGCGGGGCGGTCGCCGGGATTGCTCAGCACCAGCTGCGAGCTGGCGCCGCGCTGCGTGGACACCCCCAGGAACGCCGCATCGGTGGCGGTGGGCAGGCAGCGGCTCATCGCCAGCGAGCGGTAGTCACCCTCGGTGGTGACGGTGGTCTGGACGGTGTCGGAGACGGCGCGACCGCCCTCGGAGCCCGTGGTCTGCACCTGCAGCGTGTCCTCCGCGCCGGTGACGGTCTGCACGGCGGCCCCGAGGTCCCGGGAGACGGTGGGGACGGTCAGGGCCTGCCCGTCGGCGCCGAGGGCGGTGATGGAGGGAGCGCGCACGGAGCCGTCCTCCTCCAGTCGGGTCTCGGATCCGCTGACCCGGCCGAACAGCAGGGACGAGGCCGGTTCGAGTGCGACGGTGCGGACGTCGACCGCGGGTGAGGGCGGGATGACCGCGAGGTCCTCATCGGTGCCGGCGCCGAGCGCCTCCTGCGGGGGATCCAGCGGGCCCGGGCACCACAGCTGGACTCCCCCGGCCTCGGCACTGGTCACGGATCGCTCCACCGTGGTGGGCCCTGGCTGAGGGGTGATGGCCAGTGCCCCGACGGCAGCTGCCAGCGGCAGCAGGCTCACCAGTGCGAGCACCGGCCGGAGCCGTCCGGTCCGGTGGCCGGGCACGTGATCGTCGAGCGGGACAGGGTGATGATCGTGCTCAGACATGGAAATCCTCCCCTGGCCGACTGCGCCCGCGCCACGGGATCGCGATCAGCGCGGTGATCCCCGTCACGCCGTACAGGAGCACCTTCCACAGCGGCAGCCAGGGCTGCTCTCGACTGATGACCAGGTGGCCCTCGACCCCGGCCGGAACGACGAAGCCCTGTGCCCAGTCGTCCACAGGAACCGGCTCGAGCTCGGTGCCGCCCACGTCGGCCCGCCATTGGGAGTCGAGGCGCTCGGACAGCACGAGGGTGCGGGGCTCCTCGCTCGCGGTGATCTCCCCCGCAGCACCGATCACGCCGCTCGGGATCAGCTGGGGCTGTCCCGGCCCCTCGAGCCAGGCACGGGGCGTCGCATCGATCACGCGCCACATGCCCCCGCTCGAGTTCTGCGTGACCTTCTCCACGGCGGAGGAGGAATCGAGGGTGTCCACCAGGCCCGCGCTGTCCTCGGCGCTGCCGGGCACGATGACGTAGGCGAGGGCGAGCGGATCGGTGGGCCCGGCGGCACCGCCCGGGGCGAGGATGCCGGTGACGGCTCGGCGCAGCGCCTCGCTGCCGGGATCGGAGTCCACCGGCTCGCCGGCCTCCACGCGATCGGCCCCGCGCAGTGAGGCGATGGTGGCGTGCTGGATCACGGAGTCCCCGCCGTGGACCACCACCTCGGCGCGGACCGTACCGTCGTCCCCGGGGCGCAGCACCAGCACGCGCGCGCGGGCATCGGTGCGCCCCTGGTCGGCAGCGGCCGCCGGCACCTGGCCTCCCTCCACACGGTCGATCCTGAGTGAGGAGGGCAGCGCCACCGTCCATCCCAGCACCGCGACCGCGCAGACCGCGGCGACGACGGCCCCGACCCCGCCGGTCAACACGCGACGGGTGCGGGAGATGTCGCCCTCCCGGCGGGCCAGCGCATCGAAGACGGCGGCGCCGCCGATGCACAGCGCCAGCAGCAGCGTGCTGAGAAGGGCATGCGCGGGGGCGGGCACGAGCACCTCACCGGTCACGAACATCGGGGTGTGCTGCAGCAGCAGCACGAGCAGCAGGGTCGGTGCGGCGAGAAGGGCAGCGAAACGTCCGGCCCGGCCGGCGCTGCCCGCCAGGAACGGCGCGACCAGCGCTCCCACCGCAACGGGCAGCACGGGGAGCATGAGCAGGAGCTGGGCCGCGACCGGGCCGAGGGATCCCGCAAGGTGCCCGCGCAGGGCAGGTGCGGTGGGCCACAGCGCCAGCAGGTCCCAGGCCTCGGCGGTCACCGGCCGGGGACGCACCCCGCCCACTCCCAGCAGCAGGCGTGGATCTCCGATGTACACGGCGAGGTAGGGCAGATGGAGGGCGAGGGAGGGGGCCAGCACCCACAGCAGCCGCAGCCGCCGACCGGGGACGGAGGGGGCGATCAGTGCGAGGGCGACAGCGGCCAGGAGCAGCAGCAGCGGGGCGACGGCGCTGAGCACCAGCAGCAGCAGGCCCCCCGCCGCGGCCGCGGGCACACTGGCCCGTTCCGCCTTGTGGGGCAGGCCGATGGCACGACCGATGCTGAGGGCGAGCAGGGGCAGCAGTGCGTGCACGAGTAGCAGCGGCCAGGCGCCGTCGGAGAGCGCGGCCAGCAGCGGGGGGGCCAGCGCCCAGGTGACCGTGAGGGTGAGGCGCGCTCCGACGGCGCGGGTGATCGCGCCTGCGGCCCACCAGGCCAGCAGCGCCGAGGCGGGGACCGCGGAGAAGACGATCACCTCCACCAGCAGTGCCCCGCTCACCGGGAGGTGGCCCATCACCCGGACCAGGGGATCCGCCGGGCCCCGCTGTCCCAGTCCTCCCGGGATCCAGCTGGCCCAGGCGGCCTCCCGCAGTGCGCCCCAGGAGGCCGGTAGGGGGATGAGCGCGGGGCCGGTCAGCTCTCCCCGGCCGAACAGTCCCCTCAGGGTGATCATTCCCAGGACGGTGGCTAGCACGGCCACGGCGACCGTCCAGGCGATGTGGCGGCCGTAGTCCGCATCGTCGATCCCGTGCCGGGTGCCGGCGATGCCCCAGGAGGTGAGTCGGGCGCGACGGCTGCGATCGTCGTCGGCGAACAGATGGGTCAGTGCGCTCTCGGCGCTCTGTCGGATGCCCTCCCCGGGCGGCAGGTACAGAGGTGCGAGACGACGACCGGGGACCCGGGCGCGCCTGCGCTCCTGCGCACCGCGGGCCATCACCCGGGGGGCCCGGCGCATGACCTGTGCCGCGGCGCGCAGCTCCACCGGGATCCGGCGCGGTTCGGAGGCCGCGATCGCCCCGGCCGTCCGCAGCAGGGTCACCAGGGGCGTGAGCAGCAGTGTGAGCAGGCCCAGGAGCCAGGACCGGTGCTTGAGCAGCAGCGCCATCTGACCGGTGCGCCGCTCCAGCAGGCGCTGCTGGGGCGATGCGTCCGAGACCGGTGCGAGCGCACGCGCGGCCGACTGCACCGCCACCCGCTCGCCGCCCCTCCAGATGCGGTGGCACAGGTCGATCTCGGCCCAGGGGGTAGGCAGATCGGGGTCCAGTCCGCCCACCTCGCGCAGCGTGCGCTCGCGCACCAGCATCCCGGGCAGCCCCACCGCGAGCACGTCCTGACGCCAGTCGGACTGTCCCTGGTCGATCTCCCCGGGTTCGACGCCGGTGACGATCCGACCGCTGTGGGTGAGGGTGAGGCCGACGTCGACCAGGACGTCGGCATCGTCGGCGGTCCGGGGCGGGGAACCCTCAAGGTCCTCGCGCAGGCGCAGCCGCTTCGGCCCCACCGCCGCTGTGGTGGGTGAGACGGCCACCGTGGACAGCAGCTCCGCCAGGGCGTCGTTCCCCGGTGCCGTCTGCTCGGTCAGGAACCACAGCCATGAGTCGCTCCCGCTCGCCCTGCGCCCCGGGTCCCGCCGGCGGCGACGCAGCCGCTCCGGCACCCGGGCGAGCCTCTCGGCCTCCTGGGTGCGGGCCCTCTCCAGGGCCTCCATGTCGATGTCGCGGGCGCGTCTTCCGCCTTGGGAGCCGGACGAGCGGGCCGTCGTCCCACCCTCGGTGGTCACCGGCGAGTGCACCGTCTCGACCGCGTCGCCGGCGCTCCCGATCACCTCGAGGGCCTCGCGCACCGCACCGGCCCGACCGACGGTGTCGGAGAGGCTGTGGACGGCGTCGGGGCCGAATCCGTCGGCGAATCGGCGCACCGCCTCCTGCACCTGGGCGGACAGCCCTGCGGGCACCATCACCAGGGTGCGGTTCGGGGGTCGGGTCTGGGCCGCCAGCGCGGCGGCGGTCGTCTCCAGGGACGTGAGCGTGGTCGACCTGCTCAGCAGGACGACGGCAGTGACCTGACGTTCGCTCACCCGCTCAGGATGTCAGACTGCGCGGCGCTTGAGCTTGCGTCGTTCCCGTTCGGACAGCCCGCCCCAGATCCCGAAGCGCTCGTCGTTCTCGAGGGCGTACTCGAGGCACTCGGCCCGCACCTCGCAGGAGACGCACACCTTCTTGGCCTCCCGGGTGGAGCCGCCCTTCTCGGGGAAGAAGGCCTCGGGATCGGTCTGCGCGCACAGGGCGCGCTCCTGCCACGACAGCTCGGCCTCGTCCTGCTCCACGGCGAAGTCCAGCAGAGACAGCTCGGTGCGCTGCGACTCGGTGACGGCGTCCTTGTCCATCGGTGCGTCTCCTCCCTATGCCGTGGCTCGTGACTGGATGCCGTGGCTCGTGACTGGCGGTGGGTCATCATGCATGCCCGGCCTGTTGCCCACCTAAACTACACCCGTGTGGTTCGTGTGCGTCAAGCGGGAGGAGCCGTGATCGAGACCCCCACCCGGATCCATGCCGTCCCCGTGACCGGGATCGGCGAGATCCAGCCCGGTGACCGGCTGGATCAGGCCCTGCTCCCCGCGCTGCGCGCCGCCGGGGTCGAGACCGGGGACGTGCTGTGCATCTCCACCAAGATCGTCTCCAAGTCCCTGGGGCTGGTGACCTCCCCGGAGCTGCGCGAGCGTGCCGTGGAGGAGTCCTCCGTCCGGATCGTCGCACGGCGGCTCCACACCCATCGGGTCACCACCATCGCCCAGATCCCCTCCGGTCCGGTGATGGCCGCCGCCGGGGTGGACTCCTCGAACGCACCTGGCGGCCCCCTGCTGCTGCCCCCGGACCCGGACGCATGCGCTGCAGAGCTGCGGACCGCACTGCAGGACGCCCTCGGGCTGCGACTGGCCGTGGTGCTGACCGATACCTCCTCGCGCGTGTGGCGGGTCGGTGTGGGTGACATCGCACTGGGCGCGGCGGGCCTGCGCTCGCTGCAGGACCTGCGCGGAAGCGTCGACGGCTCGGGGAGATCGCTGTCGGTGACCGTGCGCAACCTCGCCGATGAGATCGCCGCGGCCGCCGACCTGGTCAAGGGCAAGTCCGAGCGGGTGCCGCTCGCGCTGGTACGGGGACTGGCCGAGCACGTGGTCGACGGCGACGTGCAGGTGCCGGCCGCTGCCCTCTCCCGCACCGGGGGCGAGGACTGGTTCCGACGCCCCAGCCTGGAGTCCGTGTGGCAGGCCATGGGCGTCCCCGCCGATCGTGAGCCGATCGCCCGGATGAGTCCCGAACCCGCGGACGAGCGCATCGCCAGGGCCCTCGCGGTGGCGCTGATCGACCGCACCGAGGCACCCCCTACCGACGAGGACGCCCCGGCCCCCCAGGGGCAGGGGCCCGGCTCGCCCACTGCCCGTGCGCGTCTGGTGGGGCCACGACGCATCGAGGTGCATCCGGCCGGGGACGGGCCGCAGCACTGGCTGGCCGCCGGCGCCCTCGCGGAGCGGATCCGCACGGCCCTGGGGGCCGAGGCCATTGCCGCCCCCCTGCCCTACGTCCAGATCCACATCACCCCGGAGACCGCACCATGACCTCCTCGACACCGTCGACACCCTTGACACCCTCGACCCCCTCCACCTCCGATGCCGCCTCCGGACTGCTGGCAGCCCTCGAACGCACCGGCCCCCGCCCCGCTCTGGCCTGGTACGAGGAAGAGGGCCGGGTGGAGCTGTCCGGCCACGTGCTGGCGAACTGGGTGATCAAGTCCATCGGCCACCTGCATGACGAGATCGCCCTCGCACCCGGCACCGAGGTCGTCCTGGACCTCCCGGCGCACTGGAAGCGCCTGGTGCTGGCACTGGCCGTGTGGTCGCTGGGAGGGACGCCGCGCGCGGCCGACGGCGTCCGAGCGACCGCCTTTCTCCCCCATGCCCCCTCACCGGTACCCGAGGTGCTGATCAGCGACCGCCCCGGCTCCGGCCCGGTCGAGGACGCCGATGAGGTGCTGGCGGTGGATCCGATCTCCCTCGCCGCCCGGTTCAGCGCAGAGCTGCCACCGCTGGTGCACGACTGGGCGCAGGAGGTGCGTGCGAGCTCGGACCGTCTGGCCATCGCGCTGCCGGCCTGGTCGGGCCCCTCAGCTGAACCGGTGGACGGGAGCGACCTCGCCGGGGGGACGCCTGGCCCACCGGCGCGCCTGCTGGTCGAGGACGACGGTCTGGACGCCGTGCCGCAGGTGCTCGGGGCACTGCTGGCAGGCGGCGGCATCGTCGGCCCCGCCTCTCGCGTCGATGAGCGCCGGGCAGCGGACGAGCAGGTCACCGGCCGCGCGTGCAGCTCCCAGCGCTGAGTTCGTCCCCAGCGCTGAGAGAGTCGCGCACCGGGAGGGTCCATTGCCGTCCCATCAGCTCTCGCGCAGCACCCGCACGGCCTCGACCGGGTCGCCGTCGAACACCACGACCCCCTTGCTGAGCACGACGATCCTGCTGCACAGCTCGGTGAGCATGTCCAGCTCGTGGGAGACCACCACCATGGTGCGGCCGGCCTCCTGCAGCTCCCGGATCCGGGCCAGGCACTTGCGCTGGAAGGGCTCATCGCCCACCGAGAGGATCTCGTCCACCAGGAAGATGTCAGGATCGGTGTGCACGGCGACCGCGAACGCCAGGCGCAGGAACATGCCCGAGCTGTAGTACTTCACATCGGTGTCGATGAACTCCTCGATCTCGCTGAACGCGACGATCTCGTCGAACTTCGCCTCGATCTGCTCGCGGCTCATCCCCAGGATCGCCCCGTTGAGGTACACGTTCTCCCGGCCGGAGAGATCGGGGTGGAAGCCCGCCCCCACCTCGATCAGGCCGGCCACGCGCCCCCGCAGCAGCACCCGCCCCTGATCCGGGAACAACACCCCGGAGATGGTCTTCAGCAGCGTGGACTTGCCGGAGCCGTTGAAGCCGATCAGGCCCACCGTCTCCCCCGCCCGGATGGTGAGGTCCACGTCGTCCAGCGCCAGGAAGGTGTCGGCGAGCTTCTTCTTCTGCAGCGCGGAGAACACCAGCTCCTTGAGGGAGTGGTCGTGGCGCAGGGAGAAGTTCTTGGTGACGTGCTCGATGCGCACCATCTCGCGCTCGACCACGGTGGATGCGGGAGGGGTGCCCGGGGCGTCGGTGTCCATCATCGCGGCTCCTGTCTCACAGTTCCTGGGCGAAGCGCCGCTTGGAGCGCTCGAAGACGATGGTGCCCAGGGCGAAGGTCACCGCGGCGATGAGGAGCCCCGCCCACCACAGGCCGAACGGTTCGCCGGGCATGGTCAGCGAGGGGTCCGAGGCCGTCGCCTCCACGACGCTCGGCCCGTAGCGCCAGAACGCGACGTGGAACAGCTCCACCACGATGGTGAGCGGGTTCAGCTGGTAGAGCCACCACCAGATCGTCCCGCCGATCGCCTCCTCCACCATGGAGATGCGGTACAGGACGGGGGACAGCCAGGTCGCCACCATGACGATGAGGTCCACGAAGTTCTCCACGTCGCGGAAGGCGGCGTTCAGTGCGGCGGTGAGCATGCCGAGCCCCATGGTGAACACCACCAGGATCACCAGTCCCAGCACGAAGGCGACAGCAGCTGTCGGGGAGGGCAGCCAGCCGAACAGCAGGGCGCCCACCACCAGCACCAGCAGCTGCGGCAGGAAGTGCACCAGAGCCACGATCATGCTGGCCCAGGGGAACAGCTGGCTGGGCAGATAGATCTTCGCCACCAGTGCCCCGTTGCCGGTGATCGAACGCGTGGCGTTGCCGAACACCTCGCCGAACAGGTTGACCACCACGATGCCGCTGAACAGGTAGACCGCGTAGGCGGGGGTGTCCCGCTGCAGCTGCAGGAAGACGCCCAGCGCGATGTAGAACACGATGAACTGCACGGCGGGCTTGACGTAGCTCCACACCATGCCCAGCACACTGCCTCGGTAGCGGACCCGCAGCTCCTTCTTGACCAGCAGGCGCAGCAGGAAGCGCTCCTTGATGGGATTCAACCAACCGGCGTCCTGCCCGGGCGCGCGCCAGCCCTCGGCTTGCTCGGCACGGGAGGGCGCGCGCAGCGCCGGGCTGACCCCGCCGACGTCGACGCTGTCGTTCACGCGGTGCGCCCCTCCTCAGGGGCCTGCTCCGGGTCCACAGCCGGCTCGACGGCGTTCGCGGCGAAAGTGCGCTCCCAGGCCTCGAAGGAGGCGAGCTCAGCAGCGGCCTCTCGGTACCGGCGCTGCAGCTCGGGCCAGCGACGCGTCAGCTCCATGTGCGCCGCGGCACCACGGGCGAGGAGGCTGCGCACCAGCTTGGGGTCACGCTTGTACCAGAACATCTTCGAGCCCTCGGCGTTGGACACCAGGGCGCTGTCGTATGCGGACAGTGTCCACCACTGCGCGTCCTGGGCCGGGATCAGGCCCTGCGGCCCCTTTCGGGACTCCTCACGCACGGGCTTGAGCGTCTGCTTCGCCAGGGACTTGACCATCCACAGCGGCAGCAGCACACGGCGCGGGGCCGTGATCGGACGGCCCTTGTTCGGCGGCCTGCCCTCATTGACCTCTGGGAAGTCCTCCGGATCGGCCTTGCCCGCGGCATCGGTGTGCTCGGCCAGGATGGCGCGCACCTGTGGGAGCTTCGTGCCGATCTCCTCGTGCAGGACCTCTGGGCCGCGCAGGAGGTCCTCCTGGGCGAGCAGGCGCACCAGCTCGGTCGAGTACTGCATCGACAGGGTGTGCTTGAGGTCGATGCCCTGTGAGTCCAGGACCACGCCGCCGCCGCGCGTGTAGGGCGAGTGGAGCAACGCCGTGATCAGGCGATTGCGCTGATGGAAGTACGCCTGCCAGTCGATGGCGTCGTTCTTGTCGGTCCAGCTGACGTGCCAGGTACCGGCGCCCGGCAGCGACACTGTTGGATAGCCGGCCTTCTTGGCGCGCAGCCCGTACTCGGTGTCGTCCCACTTGATGAACACCGGCAGTGCCAGGCCGATCTCGCGCAGCACCTCGGTGGGGATGAGACACATCCACCAGCCGTTGTAGTCGACGTCGGCGCGACGGTGCATCCAGGCGGTCTCGCGCAGGGGATGCGCAGCCAGATCATGTCCCATCACCGCCTCAGCCGAAGGGGTGCCCTGCTGGATGGTCCAGCGGTCGACCTTCTCGCCGAAGGCGTGCAGCACCGAGCGATTGTTGATGTCGAACATGTGGGCGCCGACCAGGGTCGGCTTGGTCGCGAAGTCCGCGAAGGTCGCCATGCGAAGGATCGACTCGGGTTCGATGGCCACGTCGTCATCGCAGGTGATGGCGTAGGCAGAACGGCCGTTGGTCGCGCCCTCGTACAGCCCGCGAGAGAATCCGCCGGAGCCGCCGATGTTGCCCTGCTCGATGATCCGCAGCTGATCACCCATCGCCTCGACGTACGGGGCGATCTGCTCGGCGTGCTCGCGCAGCCGGTCGCTGCCCTGATCGACGATGTAGAGCGCGTCCAGCTTGGCACGCAGGTCAGTGGCCTCGCAGATCGTCTTGAGATTCTCCAGGACGTACTCGACCTTGTTCATCGTGGTCATGGCCAGGGAGAAGGTGCCATCCTGGCGGGCCAGGGAGGCATCCGCGCTCCACTCGGCGCTGATGATCTCCAGACCACCGGCTCCCGAGTAGGCATCGAACCAGTACCATCCGCCGTCGCCGAAGGCGGTCAGCGGGAGGTCGAAGATGCTGGTGGTCTCGTCGCCCTCCTGCACCTGGGCGAAGTCCTGCCGCTGGAAGGAACCGCGCGCGTTGGAGCGGAACACGATCAGGCGTCCGGCGCCGCGGGTCACGATCGTCAGGCGCAGCTTCCGCACCGGCGTCCAACGCCTCCAGTACCCGGCCGGGAACGCGTTGAAGTAGGTGCCGAAGGATCGCATCTCGCCCGCCGGGATGCGGGCGCCGTGGCGGGGGAAGCTCTCCTCCGCCCCGAGCGTGGAGTCGTCGAAGACGGAGGTCTGACTCTGGGCCTCATGCGAGCGGGTGGCGCCGGAGGAGTCGGTGTAGACGGCGCTGGCCGAGGTCGCGGCCCGCGAGGGCGTGCCTTCGATGTAGAGAGGAAGCACGTCCGGAGTCGGCTCGAGCGGCATCAGCAGGCGCTGGATGACACGGTGCTCGACGGGAGCGCTCTTCGCAGCGGAGGTGGAGGTCATCGTGGAGTCCTTCCGGCGGTTCAGCCGCGCAGCAGATCGGCGAGCTTGTTGTCAGCCATCGAGAGGGCCGAGCCGATCGCCATGTGCATGTCCAAGTACTGATAGGTGCCCAGGCGACCGCCGAAGAGGGTGCGCGGCTCGTTCTCGGCCTTCGCTCGGTACTTCAGCAGGGTCTCGCGGTCCTTGCCGGAGTTGATCGGGTAGTACGGCTCATCGCCGGACTCGGCGAAGCGGGAGTACTCGCGCTGGATGACGGTGCGATCCGTCGGGTAGTCGCGCTCGGGATGGAAGTGGCGGGGTTCGATGATGCGGGTGTAGGGGACATCCGCATCCGCGTAGTTCATCACCGAGGTGCCCTGGAAGTCACCGGTCGAGAGGTGCTCGGTCTCCAGGTCGATGGTGCGCCAGCCAAGGGTTCCCTCGGAGTAGTCGAAGTAGCGGTCGACCGGGCCGGTGTACACCACAGGGATCTGACCGCGCACGGCGTCGCGGTTCAGCTCCTGGGTGGTGTCGAAGAAGTCGGTCGAGAGCCGCACCTCGATCCTCGGGTGGTCCGCCATCCGCTCCAGCCAGGCCGTGTACCCGTCGGTGGGAAGCCCCTCGTAGGTGTCGTTGAAGTACCGGTTGTCATAGGTGTAGCGCACGGGCAGGCGGCTGATGATCGAGGCCGGCAGGTCCTTGGGGTCCGTCTGCCACTGCTTGCCGGTGTAGTGCTTGATGAATGCCTCGTACAGGGGCCGACCGATCAGGGAGATGCCCTTGTCGTTGAGGTTCTCCGGATCGGCGCCCGCCAACTCCCCGGCCTGCTCGGCGATCAGCGCCCGGGCCTCGTCCGGCGTATGGGCGGCCTGGAAGAACTGGTTGATGGTGCCCAGGTTGATGGGCATCGGGTACACCACGCCCCGGTGGGTGGTGTAGACCTTGTGCTGGTAGCCGGTGAAGCTCGTGAACCTGTTCACGTACTCCCACACCCGCTGGTTCGAGGTGTGGAAAAGGTGGGCACCGTACTTGTGCACCTCGATGCCCGTCTCCGGGTCCCGCTCGGAGTAGGCGTTGCCGCCGAGGTGGTCACGACGATCGATGATCGTGACGCTCAGTCCGTGCTCGTTGGCTGCGCGCTCGGCGATGGTCAGTCCGAACAGTCCGGATCCGACGATCAGCAGGTCAGGGGTCGCCACAGAGGGTCCTTTCGCATGGTCCAGCGCCTCGACGGAGGCTACGTTCACAGTAGCGGAGCGGCTGGGCGGGCACCGCAGGTGGGCTCGGCGCGCCGCGAGGTGTGCGCACCGTCATCCGTCTGTGCTCTCACCCGAACGGCTCGACGCGTCCGATCCTGTCTCGACGAACCGACGGTAGCCCAGACGGCGCGCCCACCCCGGAGCGAGGCGGTACCCGGCGCGCAGCACCACATTGCGCAGGCACAGGGCCGGGCCGGTGACGCCGTCCTTCAGCATCATCCTCTGCAGCCGCAGATCGCTGGCCAGCAGCCTCAGCCCCCCGCGACGCGCGAACAGCGCGTCGTCGACCCGATAGTCCACCAGCACCTGCGGCAGGTTCGCCATCCGTGCCCCGCCCAGCATCATCCGCTCCCACAGCCAGTAGTCCTCCAGCAGCGGCAGGTCGCGGTACCCGCCCACGGCAAGAGCCGTGGATCGGCGAAGGACCACCGTGGGGTGGTGGAACGGCGAGTGATGCGGGAGATAGGCCTCGATCTCGTGCTGGCTCAAGGGTCGAGCGCGGAGGGGCCCGCTGCCCGGGCGCACACGATCGGAGAACTCCCGCATGGCACCGCCCAGCAGGTCCAGCTCGTCCCGCACCATGCGGGGGATCTGCAGGGCGAAACGCTCGGGCCGGCAGATGTCGTCCGCGTCCGCCCGCGCCACGATCTCAGTGGGGGCGGCGCCGAGCCCGTCCTGCAGGGTGGGCGCTATCCCGCGGTGCGTCTGATGGCGCAGCACGCGGGCCGGGCCGAACTCCTTCGCCTCCACGCGCTCCACGAGTGCCTCCAGTGGCGAGGGAAGGGGGCCGTCGATGCTGAGAATCAGCACATCGGGCCGCAGCTGCTGGGAGAGCGTGGCCGAGGTGATGGCCCGTTCGGCCCAGGCGGGATCGTCACCGCCCCACAGGGGCATCAGCACGCTGAACGGCGCGCCGTGGGATCTGGCGATGGTCATGGCGGCATGCTCACCGGCCGGCGGCGCGCTCGATGCGGCGCACATCGGCAGCGGCCTCGCCGTCGAGTTCGAGCACCACGGCCGAGGGTCGGGGGCCGCGACGTGCGGCGGCGAGCGCCCCGCGCAATCCCACCCCGAGCAGGTCCCCGCGGTGCCGCAGCAGGCGGATGACCCAGCCCAGGGCGGTGCGCCCGCCGTACAGCACCTTCTCCACCGGGGAGAACGAAGAGGTGCGCAGCAGCGCCCAGATCCGGTTGCGCACATCGAAGTAGAAGCGGGATCCGGGATTGGCCTGCGCGTCGCCGAAGCGGGCAGTGCGGTGCTCGACAACCGAGTCGGGGACGTGGATCCCGCGGCCGTGGCGAAGCAGTCGGCCGGTGTGCTCGAAGTCGTCCGACCAGATGAAGTAGTCGGCGTACGGAAGCCCCAGACGGCGCACGTCCTCGGCGTTCAGCAGGGCCGAGACGTAGCTGGCGGTACGGATGGGTCGGCCTCCCGCGCGGGCGGCGTCGCGCTTGTCCTGAGCGCTCGCGCCCAGACGGTTGCGGGCCCTGTTCATGGGGTGGTCCCGGCCATCCGTCCACACGGCGCGCGAGCTGAGCACGCTGAGCCGCACCGGGGAGAGCTCGAGGGCGCGAAGCAGGGCGGCCAGCGCCCCGGGTCGCGGGATCGTGTCGTCGTCCATGACCCATACCCAGTCCGCCTCGTGCCGTACCAGGGCCCGGGCTATTCCGGCGGCGAAGCCCCCGGCCCCGCCCACGTTGCGGCGCAGGTGGACGACATCGGCCCCTACCTGGTGCTCCTCGGCGACACGCCCCGAGGCGTCCGTGGAGGCATTGTCGATCACCACCACGGCATCGGGGCGGCGCTCCTGCGCCGCCAGGGCGTCCAGGCATGCCTCCAGCAGCTGCTCGCGGTTGTAGGTGACGACCACCGCCACCACGCGCTGGGCGGATGCCTCGGCATGCGCGGTCTCGCTGCCTGCGGCGGGGGGATGGGTCACGGCGCCTCCTGCGATCGTTGCGGCCGCCCGGGCGGCGCGGGACCAGTCTACGGATCGCTGCTGGTGCGCCGGGGCCCGCACGAGGACGAGCTGTGAAGGTTCGCGAAAGGTTCGTCGGCACCTCGCTCGCTCCTCGGTGCGGGCGGGTGGAGGGGCTACCCTGTCCACCGCGGCCGCCGCCGCGACGTCATCACCGGCCCGGCGACGGGTCGATACCCGGCACGAGGAACCGGACCACGAAAAGGGGGGCGACGGCCATGTCCGAGGACCAGCCCGCGCGCACTCCCGAGGACGGCGCACCGCGCCGCCCCGGGCACCGGGCCAGGGCGGGCGGGAGCGCCCGCCCCGTGCCCCGTGTTCCGCGCGGACCGCGCAGCCCGAACCGCCGGCCCGCCCCCGCGACGCGTCGACATCCCGAGGAGCAGGCCACCCGGCCCCTCCCGCGCCAGGGTCACGACCCCGGGGCCGCGAGCACGGGTTTTGGCACTGCCACGGCCACCCCGGGCCGCCCCGAGCCCCGGGGCTCCCGCCGCGAGGGTTCCCGCCCGGCCGCACCGGGGGCGGTCCCGCCCGGTCCGCACCGTTCCGGCCCCCGACCGCGACGACGCCGCTCCCGCATCCCCCGTCCCGTGCGGCTCGGCGCAGTGCTGACGGCGCTGCTGCTGGTGGCGGTGCTGGGGTGGGGCGCGGGCCTGCTGCTGTGGGCCGACAGCCGGATCGATCACGTGGATGCGCTGTCCGGGCGCGCGGACACACCGGGCACCACCTACCTGATCGCCGGCTCGGACCGCCGGGAAGGCGACGCCGTCGCGGACGACGGCACCCAGGGGGTGCGCACCGACACCATCATGCTGCTGCACAAGGCGCCCAACGGCACCGACTACCTGGTCTCGCTGCCTCGCGACACGCTGGTGGAGATCCCCGGTCACGGCAGGTACAAGCTCAACGCCTCCTATGCCTTCGGCGGGGCGCCTCTGCTGGTGGAGACGGTGGAGGAGTTCACCGGGCTGACCATCGACCACTACGTCGAGATCGGCTTCGACGGCGTGCAGAACGTCGTGGACGCCGTGGGGCACGTGAACCTGTGCATCGACCAGGACGTGGACGACGAGCGCTCCGGTCTGCGCATGGCCGAGGGCTGCCACGACGTGGGAGGGGAGCAGGCCCTCGCCTTCGTGCGCGCCCGCTACTTCGACCCCACAGCCGACCTGGGTCGCCAGCAGCGCCAGCAGCAGTTCGTGGGGGCGCTCATGGACCGGGTGTCCTCCCCCGGCGTGCTGCTGAACCCGGTCTCGCAGGTGCGCCTGGCGGGAGCCGGGTCCGATGCCCTCACCACCAGCGAGGGCACCGGGATCGTGGACGTGGGGGTGATGGGGCTGTCGGCGCGTGGTGCGATGGCCGACGGCGCCATGCCCGTACTGCCGATCGAAAATCCGGCTTTCCAGACCCGGCACTCCGGGGTGGCGATCCTCACCGACGAAGACGATGTGGCTGCGTTCTTCGGCTCGATCGCCGACGGGAGTGCCGAGGTGTCGGCAGGCAGCTGAGCCGAGCCGAACTCAGCGGAAGAGCATGTCGATGACGATGTTCACTGAGTTCAGGATCGGCTGGCCCTTGGAGCGCGAGTAATCGGTGTACAGGATGTGCACGGGGTGCTCGCGCACGGTGAGCTGGTGGCGGCCGATCTCCTCGACGATCTCGGATGCGTGCGCCATCCGGTTCTGCTCGATGGTGATCTTCTCGCAGGCCTCGCGTCCGAACACCCGCAGGCCGTTATGGGTATCGGTGAGCTTCACGCCGCTGGTGAGGTTCGAGTAGTGGACCGCGCCCCACAGCACGAGGCGTTTGATCAGTCCCGGTTTCGTGCGCGCATCGAGAAAGCGAGAACCGAGCACGACGTCCACCTGCTCCTGCTCCCGCAGCGCGATCATCTGGGCGGCGTCCTCCACCTGGTGCTGGCCATCGGAGTCGAAGGTGACGATCTGGCGCATGTGAGGGTCGCGCAACGCGTAGTCGATGCCGGTCTTCAGGGCGGCACCCTGCCCCATGTTGTAGGGGTGGCGCACCACGGCCGCCCCGGCCTCCGCTGCGATCCGGGCGGAGTCGTCGTGGCTTCCGTCGTCCACGCACACCACCAGCGGGTAGCGGCTGCGGAGATCGCGGATCACGTCGCCCACCACCGTGCCCTCATTGAACAGCGGCACCACGAACCAGGTCGTGTCGGCCCCGGGCGCGGACAGTTCGCGCGAGGGGGCAGCGCTGTTCATGGGTTCTCCTCGTGCTCGGGGTGGTCGGCGGTCGATACCCGTACGCCCGAGGAGGATAACCTGTCGCCGTGGACAATCTCCTTCAGGCTCTCGGCCCGACGGTCGGGGTGAGCGGGCGCACATTCATCATCCAGTTGCTGCTGATGGCAGGGATCGTGGTGATCGTCGCCTGGCTCTTTATCAAGCGCGGCGCGAAGCAGCTGGCGGTCCGCCGGCTGCTGGTCATCGCATTCGCTGTGTTCGCTGTGCTCACGGTCCTGTTCCCCACCGTCCTCACCCGGGTGGCGAACCTGGTGGGCGTAGGACGAGGAGCCGACCTGCTGCTCTACACGACCGTCCTGGTCCTGCTGGGGTTCCTGGCGCTTCAGGAGGCCCGGACGAAGTCCGCGGAGAAGCGCACCACCTATCTGGCCCGGCGCCTGGCGATCGACGAGGCCGAACCAGCCGTGCAGTACCGAGAGCGCTCGCTGAGCGCGCATCGGCCCGCGGTGCAGGGACCTGAGCGATCCCTGGACGTCCACCGAGACCTCCCCCACCACCCTGAGCGGACCCCTGACGAGCAGTACGGATGACCGACCTGTTCCACCTCGTCATCGCGGTCCTCCTCGTCCTGGTCGCTGCGTACCTGCCCGGCTTCTGGACGGTCAGGGCACTGGCAGGATCTCGACTCCTGGCACTGTCCCTGGCCCCGGCGATCAGCGCCGCGGTGGCCGGGATCGGAGCGATGGTCGCACCGGTGGTCGGACTCGACTGGTCATGGCTGTCGTTCGCAGGGTCCGGCGCGGTCCTCGTCCTGGCGGCGTGGATCCTCGCCCGCCGCGGCGTGCGACTTCCCGCCACACTGCTCGACGGGCCCCTGGTGGCCCGCCGCTCCCCCGCGGCCCTGGTGGCCTGGATCGGCGCCCTCACCGCAGCACTCGCGGTGACCATCGGCCCCATCGCCGCCCGTGCCGGCCGACCCGATGCCGTCCTGGAGCGCTACGACACGCTGTTCCACCTCACGGCACTGACATACATCCGCGAGACCGGCAACGCCTCGAGCCTGAACCTGAACGCGGTGGCGAACACCGCAGGCCGTCCGGCCTCCTACCCCGCTGCCTTCCATGACCTCGCCGCACTGGTTCCCCTCGTCGACATCCCGATCGTGCTCAACGGCACGGTGCTCGCCCTGGCGCTGGTGCCCTGGATCCTGGGGACGGCACTGCTGGCACGGGTGGTGTTCCCCCGGGTGACGTGGGCGCCGCCCGCCGTCGCCCTGGTCGCGACGCTGATCCCCGCGAGCCCCGTGAACCTGTGGATCCACCTCTCCCCGGTCCCGAACCTCGCCGGCTTCGCGGCCCTGTCCGGGGCACTGGCCGGCGCCGTGGCGCTGTGGACCGCTCTTGCGGCCCAGGCGGATCCTGCGCCGCAAGAGGCGGCACGTCCCCCTCGGGGCGGGATCGCACCGGCCCCTGCACGGCAGGCTGTCATCGCGGCGCTCCTCGCCATCGGCCTGGCAGGAGCAGGGCTCGCCCTCCTGCATCCGAACGTCGCTGTCACGGCCCTGATCCTGCTGGCAGTGCTGACGACGGTGACGGGGCTCCCCCAGTGGCGGAGGCGACCCTGGCTGATCGCCGTGCCGGTGCTGGCGATGCTCCCTGTGGCCGTCCTGGCCTACACCCCGCTCGGCGCGCGGGTGACGGGTTTCGCCGGTGGTCTCCAGGTGCCGTGGTGGAACGCCCTCGCCGAGGTCGGCCTGGGACTGCTGACCGTGTGGCCGATGGCCCTCGGCGTGGTCATGGCCGCCCTGTGGTGGCCGGGTCTGGTGACAGCACTGCGTACCCCGCAGCGGTGGCTCACCGTGGCTTGGCTCGTGCTTGCCGTCATGTACCTCGACGCAGCGGTGGACTCGCCCCTGAACCTGTCGGTGCTTTACTTCCGCGGTCAGGACCGGATAGCCATCCCGCTGGCGATGCTGTCGGCACTGCTCGTGGTCCCCGGGCTGCAGGCGTGGGCGGGCCTGCTGCGGCGGACCCTCGACGTGGATGCTGCGCGCGGACGCCGGCCTGTGATCGCTGTGCTGGTCGTCCTCGCGACGGTGGCGGCCCTCTCCTCGATCCCGACGCGTCTGGACAACGCCGCCAAGAACCTCGCGGAGCACTACCCGGGCAGAGGTCGCTTCCTGCAGGCCGACGAGCTCGCGCAGTTCGCACGCACCGCCCCGCAGCTGGACCGCGACCGGTCCATCCTCGCCAGCCCGTACTCCGGCGCGGCCCACATGTACGCACTGCACGGATTGCCCGCATACCTGCCCGTCGCCGGAGTCGCGCTGAACGACTCCGACCGGGCCGCGATCGAGGCGGTACCGCTGGCCGGCTCCTCCCCCGCGCACTGCCGCGCACTGCTCGACCAGGGCATCGGCTACGTGTACCAGGAAAGGCTGCTCTACCAGTTCGACCCCGCGTTCAGGTCCATCGGTGAACGCGGGGACGATCTGGGGACGGTCGTGTTCGAGACCGAGCACTCCCGGCTCATCCGGATCGAGTGCGATCCGGGGCAGTGACCCTCAGACAGGAGTCAGCCTGCCACGGCCACCCGGGTAGCCTCGATGACGCGTTCGACATCGGAGTCGGTGAGCGCCGGGAACATCGGCAGTGAGATCTCGCGGCGGTAGTAGTCCTCCGCCACGGGGCACATCCCGCGCTGGTAGCCGAGATCATCGAAGACCGGGTGCCAGTAGGCGGGGATGTAGTTGACCTGCACCCCGATGCCCTGCTCGCGCATGGCCTCGAAGATGGCGCGGCGCCGCTCGGCGGGGACGCGCAGCGGGTAGAGGTGCCAGGCGGGCGCCGCCCCCTCGGGCACGGCCGGGATGTCGACGCCCTCGAGGTCGCCGAGCGCCTCGTCGTAGGCCTTCTTCACCTCGGCACGGCGGGCCACGAACGCATCGAGGCGCGCGAGTTGGCTGGTGCCCAGCGCGCAGAGCACGTCCGGCAGGCGGTAGTTCAGCCCGAAGCTGTGGACCTCCTGGTGCCAGGGGCCCTCGTCGGGGTATCGCTGCACCGCCTTGTCGCGCACCAGGCCGTGGTTCTTGAACGCCCGGGCGCGGGCGGCGAGGTCCGCGTCGGCCGTCACGACGGCACCGCCCTCGGCGGTGGTGAGGTTCTTCGTGGGGAAGAACGAGTAGGTCGTGAGGTCGGCGAGGGAGCCCACCGGGACGCCGTCCTGGGTGGAGCCGATGGAGTGCGCGGCGTCCTCGAGGAACAGCGCGCCCTGCCGGGACGCGATCTCGCGCAGGGCCGTGCCGTCGACCGGCACGCCGGCGTAGTCGACGCCCGCGATGACCTTGGTCCGCTCGGTGACCACGGCCTCGACGGCGGCGGGGTCGAGGTTGCCGGTGGCCGGGTCGACGTCCGCGAACACGATCTTCGCGCCGTGCAGGGCGGCGCCCGCGGCGGTCGCGACGAAGGTCAGCGGGGTCGTGACGACCTCGTCGCCGGGCTCGATGCCCGCAGCAGCGTAGGCGACGTGCAGCGCCGCGGTGCCGGAGGTGACCGAGACCGCGTGCTCCACGCCCGCGCGCTCGGCGATCGCCGCCTCGAAGCGGTCGACCTCGGGGCCCGTGGTCAGCCAGTCGCTGCGCAGCGCCGCCTCGACGGCCGCGATGTCGTCGGACTCGATGGACTGACGTCCGTACGGCAGCACCTCAGATCCCTCCCTCGATGATGTCCGCGATCTCCTGCTGGGTGTACCACTGGTCGTTGGAGTCCGAGCGGAAGAAGAACCCGGGCTCGACCGGCACGGCGCCCTCGGGGGCCTTGTAGCCCCAGGTCGCGAGGTCGGGCTGGATGATGAAGTACTTGCCGTCCTCGATGATGACCGCGCGGCGGCCCTCCTCGGGGCTGATCATCTCCTCGTGGAGCTTCTCGCCGGGGCGCAGGCCCACGTCGACCATCTCGGCGCCGGGCACGACGGCCTGGGCGAGGTCGGTGACCTTCATGGAGGGGATGCGCGGGACGAGCAGCTCGCCGCCCTGCATGAGCTCGAAGGTGTCGATCACCATCTGCACGGCCTGCGGCAGGGTGATGAAGAAGCGGGTGCAGGTCATGTCCGTGATCGGCAGCGGCTTGCCCTCCTCGCCGAGGCGGCGGAAGAAGGGGATGACCGAGCCGCGCGAGCCCATCACGTTGCCGTAGCGCACCACGGCGAAGCGGGTGTCGTAGCTGGCGGCGTAGTGGTTGCCCGTGATGAAGAGCTTGTCGGCGGTGAGCTTGGTGGCGCCGTAGAGGTTGATCGGGCTGGAGGCCTTGTCGGTGGACAGGGCCACGACCTTCTTCACGCCGGCGTCGATGGACGACTCGATGACGTTCTGGCTGCCGAGGATGTTGGTCTTGACGAACTCGAAGGGGTTGTACTCCGCGGTGTCGACCTGCTTGAGCGCGGCGGCGTGGACGACGTAGTCCACGTCCTTCAGCGCACGGGCGAGGCGGCGCTCGTCGCGGATGTCACCGATGAACCAGCGCAGGCGGGGGTCGTTGCCGAACTGGTTGCGGACCTCGTACTGCTTCAGCTCGTCCCGCGAGAAGACGACGACCCGTCGCGGGTTGTGGTTGTCGAGCACTTCACGCAGGAAGGCCTTGCCGAAGGAGCCGGTCCCACCGGTGATGAGGATGGAGGCACCGCTGAGGAGCGACATGCAGATCTCTTTCGTCGACGGGGTTGGGGCGGCACCCGGGCGACCCGGGACGCGCGTGCCATTATGGCACGGTGACCGATACACGAACCGTCGCAGTGATCCAAGCTCGTACAGGCTCCTCCCGCCTCCCCGGGAAGGTGCTCCGGCCGCTCGGCGGCCGACCGGTCCTGGGGTGGATGGTGCGGGCCGCCCGCGCCGCCTCGGGCATCGAGGACGTCGTGGTGGCGACGTCCACCGCCCCCGGGGACGACGCCGTCGCCGAGCTCGGCGAGGAGCTGGGCGTGCAGGTGGTCCGCGGCAGCGAGGACGACGTCCTCTCCCGCTTCGTGCTCGCCCTGGAGGAGACCGGGGCCGATGCGGTGGTGCGCCTGACCGCGGACTGCCCGCTGGCGGACCCCTCGCTGATCTCCGCCGTGGTGGGGCTGTGGAAGGCCGATCCCTCGCTGGACTACACCGCGACCACGCTGGTGCGCACGCTGCCGCGCGGCCTGGACGTCGAGCTCGCCTCGCGGGAGGCGCTGCTGACGGCCGATGCGGAGGCCGAGAGCTTCCACCGCACGCACGTCACCTCCTATCTCTACGACTCCAAGCGCTACTTCCGCACCATGGGCCTGGTCGTCCAGCCGGCCGCGAACGACCTGCGGGCGACCCTGGACACCGTCGAGGACGGCGAGATGCTCGACGCCGTCGTCGCCGAGCTCGGGGACCGCGCGCCGGCGTGGCACGAGGTGGTGGACCTGCTGCGCTCGCGCCCCGACATCACGCGGATCAACGCGGGCGTGCGCCAGAAGAAGCTGGCCGACGGATGACCCACGTCGCGATCCGATGCGACGCGACCCCGTCGGGAGGCATCGGCCACCTGGTGCGGGCGCTCTCCGTCGCCGACGCCGCCCGCGCCGCCGGGCACACCGTGGTGGTCGCCGGCTCGATCGAGGCGCCGCTCGCCCGGCACCTGCTGGCCGAGTCCGGTCTCGAGGTGACCGCGGCGCCCGAGGACCTCGGGATCCTCGCCGCCGAGCAGGGCGCGAGCGTCGTCCACGTCGACGACTACACGATCGGGGCCGACGCCCGGGACCAGGTGCGTGCCGGCGGCGCGCTGCTGTCCTCGATGGAGGACGGCACCTTCGGCCGCCGCCCCGCCGACGTCGTCGTCGACTCCACGATCCGCGCCGAGCGAATCGGCCGCCCCGAGGACGGCAGCGGCGAGGTGCTCCTCGGCATCGCCTACGCCCCGATGCGCGCCGAGGTGCGCGCGGCGCGGGAGAAGCGGGTCGACGAGGACCACGACGTCAGCCGCGGCGTCCGGGTGCTGATCGTCATGGGCGGCACCGACGCGACCGGCGCCGCCGGGACCCTCGCCGCCGTCTGCGCCGCCGCCGAGGGCGTCGCGCACGTGAGCGTCATCGCGCCCGAGCACGGCTGGGATGCGGTCCGGGCCGAGGCCGGGGAGGACGTCGAGCTGCTCGCCCCCTCCCCCGCCTTCCTCGAGCGGGCGAGCGCGGCGGACCTCGTGGTCAGCGCCGCGGGCACCACGGCCTGGGAGCTGGCCTGCATCGGCGTGCCGAGCCTGCTGGTCGCGGTGGTGGAGAACCAGCGCGCCGGCTACGAGGCCGCCCTCGCCGAGCGGATCGCCCGCGGGCTCGGCACCCTCGAGCAGGTGCGCGCCGACCGTCCCGCAGCGACCGCGGAGGTGGAGCGGGCGGTCGCGGACCTGCGCGCGATGCGCAGCTGGACCCCGGTGGGCCGGGAGAAGGTCGACGGCCACGGCGCGGAGCGGATCGTCGCCGCCTGGGACGCGGCGCTCGCGCGACGGATCGGAGCGGCGGAGGCGCCGGTCGCGGCGCGGCCCGCGACGCCGTCGGACTCGCCCCTGCTGCTGCGCTGGCGCAACGACCCGGAGACCCGGATGGTCTCCCGCGACTCCGACCCGGTGCCGTGGGAGTCCCACTCCGGCTGGTACGCGCGAACGCTGGAGAACCCGTCCCGCGAGCTGTACGTCGTCGAGCGGGGCGGCGCGCCCGTCGGCACCGTGCGCTTCGACGCGCTGGAGGGCGCGTCGGCGGGCGAGGAGTGGGAGGTGTCCATCACCCTCGCCCCCGAGGCGCGCGGTCACGGGCTCTCCCGTCCGGTGCTCGCCGCCGGCGAGGCGGCCTTCGGGGCACGTCACCCCGGCGCGGTCGTCGTCGCCGCGATCCTTCCCGACAACCTGCCGTCCCAGCGGCTGTTCGCCGGGGCCGGCTACGTGCTCGATCCGGATCGCGACGACGGCGCGTTCGACGTGCTGATCAGACGAGATCCCAGCTGAGCGGCGTCCCGCGCTCGACGTCCTTCGCGAAGGTGCGGCCGAGGACCACGTCGAGATAGCGCGGCTCGAGGCCGCCCGCGGGGCGGATCGAGCGGACGTTCTCCGCGGTGATCTCCTCGCCGGCGCGCACGTCCTTCACCACGAACAGCGAGCGGCGCAGGCGCTGGGACTCGGCCTCGGACTTCGTCGGGCCGACGTGCACCTCGCCGAGCGCGAGCCAGGCGGCGTAGGACTCGTCGACCAGAGCCTTCAGCTCCTCGGGCTCGAGGGAGAAGTCGGAGTCGACGCCGCCGTCGGCGCGGCGCAGCGTGACGTGCTTCTCGAGGATCGCGGCGCCGAAGGCGACGGCCGCGACGCTCACGCCGATGCCCTTGGTGTGGTCGGAGAGGCCGCCGACGACCTTCCAGGTGTCGGCGAGCACCGGGATGGTGCGCAGGTTCGACGCCTCGGCGGTCGCCGGGTAGGAGGAGGTGCAGCCGAGCACGGCGATCTGGTCGTTGCCCTCGGCGCGGAGGGTCTTGACGGCGAGGTCCACGTCGCCGGCGTCGGCGGCGCCGGTGGAGAGGATCACCGGCTTGCCGGTGCGGGCCACCTTGCGCAGCAGCGGGATGTCGCCGATCTCGAGCGAGGCGATCTTGTAGACCTCGGCGCCGAGGTCCTCCAGCAGGTCGACGGCCGTGTCGTCGAAGGGGCTGGAGAACGGGATCATGCCGTGCTCGCGGGCGCGGGCGAAGATCGCCTCGTGCCACTCCCACGGGGTGTGCGCCTCCTGGTAGAGGCTGTAGAGGTTCCGTCCGCCCCACAGGCCGTGGCTGTCGGTGATGCGGAAGGCGGGGCCGTCGGCGTCGATGGTGATCGTGTCCGCCGTGTAGGTCTGGAGCTTGATCGCCGGGGCGCCGGTCTCCGCGATCGCGTCGACGATCGCGAGGGCGCGGCCGAGGTCGCCGTTGTGGTTGCCGGACATCTCCGCGGCGACGAAGGGAGGGTGCTGCACACCGACCGGGACGTCTCCGATCCGGAACGACTGGGGGGAAGCGCACTGGGTGGAAGTCATGGAGCGATCCTAACGGAGAGGCCCCCTCCGACTTCCTGCACGCGCCTCTTCCGAGGCGTCCCACAGGCCCGGAGCA
>NZ_JAMBDS010000026.1:0-41135 GCF_025143785.1 Brachybacterium sp. p3-SID1565 | reverse complement strand
GCGGACCAGCCGTGGCGTGCGCTGCGGTGTCCTGGCGGGGAGCCCAACGTCGGGACCCCTCCTCCAACCGCGGCGGTGGATCAGCGGTGGCCGGGCCGCGGAAGGATCACTTGGAGAAGCCGTCCTTCAGGTTCTTGGCGGCGTCCTTGACGTTCTCGCCAGCCTGGCGGGTGTTCGCCTCGGCCTGGTCGCCACGGCCCTCGGCCTCGAGGGAGCGTTTGTCGGTGGCGTCACCGACGCCTGCCTTGGCCTTGCCGGAGGCCTCCTGGGCCTTGTTCTTGATCTTGTCGCCGAGGTTCATGTGCATTTCCCTTCGTCGGATCGTGCCCCGCGGGGCAGCCACGGTGCGGGTGCTCCGTGACGGTGGGGAGAACCTAGCGCACCGGCCTGACATGCGCATTCAGTCTTCCGAAAGACCTGGGAAGCAGCACGGGGCTGCGTTGCCTCTCAGTCGTGCGAGCGCCGCTGCGGGATCCCGGCACCCCACAGTGCGGCCGCGATGAGCAGCGGTTGGCCGAACAGGCGGGCCAGCCGCTTGGCGTCGGTGTCCAATCCGAAGGCGTCCACCTCCTCCAGGTACTGCGAGACGTTGCCGGGGAACACCGCGACGTAGAACGCGGCCAGCGCGACCCCCGTGAGCCGCCGATAGCGCGGCAGTGCGGTCAAGGACGCTCCCAGGGCGACCTCGACGACACCGGATCCCAGCACCACGATGTCCTCGGGGAAGGGCTGCCAGGAGGGGACCTGGGCGCGGAACTCGTCCCGGGCGAAGGTCAGGTGGGAGACCCCCGCGAAGGTCATGAACGCTCCCAGCCCGATCCGGGTCAGGTTCTGGGAGGTGGTGGCAGGTACGCGGCGCAGAAGGGATCTCATCGGCTCATCGTACGGCTAAGGACTGCACGTCCCCGGAACGCCCGGTCGGCCCGGGCGGCCCGGCCGCCCGGCTAGTACCGTCGAGGCATGAAGCCGATCCCCCCGTACGGGGCCCAGCACCGCGGGACGGTCACCTTCCGCGGCGGGGCCACCTGGGGCATGACGATCAGCGGGTCCTCCTTCGTCTCCGAGGAGGACGCGCAGCGCCTGATCGACCTGCACGACCGCGCGACCCGGTCCACCTCCGGGCTACCACAGGCCTGACCCCGAGCACTCACCCATCCACGTCGTCGAAGGAGCACATCATGGCCATTGCCACCGTCAACCCCGCCACCGGGGACACCGAGAAGACGTTCACCGCCCACGACGAGGCCGAGGTGGAGCGCCGCATCGCCCAGGCGCACGCCGCCCACGAGGAGCTGCGCGCCACCAGCTTCGCCCAGCGCGCCCAGTGGGCTCGCGCCACCGCGGACGTGCTGGAGGGCGACGTAGACGAGCTGGCCCGCATCGTCACCGTGGAGATGGGCAAGCCCATCGAGCAGTCCCGCGCCGAGATCACCAAGTCCGCGAACGCACTGCGGTTCTACGCCGAGCACGCCGAGGGGTTTTTGGCGGACGAGGTGCTGGAGGACCCGTCGGCCGTCGGCGCCTCACGGGCCTATGCGCGGTACCGGCCGCTGGGGCTGGTGCTGGCGGTGATGCCGTGGAACTTCCCTGTGTGGCAGGTGATCCGCTTCGCGGCACCGGCGCTGATGGCGGGCAACACCGGGGTGCTCAAGCACGCCTCGAACGTGCCGCAGACGGCCCTGTACCTCGACGAGCTGTTCGAGCGCGGAGGGTTCCCGGCCGGCGTGTTCCGCACCCTGCTGATCGGGTCGACGCAGGTCGATGCGGTGATCCGCGACGCGCGGGTGAAGGCCGTGACGCTCACCGGGTCCGAACCCGCCGGTCAGGCCGTCGCCGCGACCGCCGGTGAGGAGATCAAGACGACCGTGCTGGAGCTGGGCGGATCGGACCCGTTCATCGTGATGCCCAGCGCGGATCTGGACGCGGCCGTGGACACCGCCGTGGATGCACGGATGATGAACAACGGCCAGTCCTGCATCGCAGCCAAGCGGTTCATCATCCACGCCGACGTGTACGAGCAGTTCACCGAGCGCTTCACCGCGAAGGTGCGACAGCTGCGGGTGGGCGACCCGCTGGATGCACAGGTGGACGTGGGGCCGCTGGCCAGCCAGGGCGGGGTGGACGATCTCGCGGAGCTGGTGGACGACGCCGTCGCCACGGGAGCCTCGGTGCTGGTGGGAGGCCCGGATGCAGTCGCGGACCTGCCCGGCAAGGGGTTCTACTACCCGCCGACGGTGATCGCCGATCTGCCCGAACGGGCCCGTATGACGCGCGAGGAGACCTTCGGTCCGGTCGCGGCGCTGTACAAGGTGGCCGATGCCCGGGAGGCGGTGCGGGTGGCGAACGCGACCAGCTTCGGCCTGTCCTCCTCCGTGTGGACCACCGATGCCCAGGAGCAGGAGTACTTCGTGCAGGAGGTCCAGGCCGGCGGGGTATTCGTCAACGGGATGACGGTCTCGAACCCGGCACTGCCCTTCGGGGGGATCAAGCGCTCCGGCTACGGCCGTGAGCTGTCCGCGGCGGGGATCCGCGAGTTCTGCAACCTCACCACCGTGTGGGTGGCCTGATGCTCGTCCAACGGGCCCGCGGCCTGCTTCCCCGCATCTGGCGCTCCATGCCCTGGGTGCAGTGGCGGCTGCTGCGCCTGACCCAGCCCACCTTCCTGGTGGCGGTGTGCGCGCTGCTGAGAACCGAGGACGATGAGTTCCTGCTGGTGCGGAACACGTTCTGGCCGACGGGACAGCAGTGGGGCATGCCTTCCGGTTACCTCGAGCCGAACGAGTCCCTGGCCGAATGCGTCACCCGCGAGCTGCACGAGGAGATCGGCGGCGGTGTGGTGGAGGACATCCGGGTGCTGGACATGAGCACCGGCCACCGGATGCGGGTGGAGATCCTGCTCGAGGGCACCGTGCGGGACCTGCCCTCTCGCGACGAGCACGAATCCGTCGAGGTGTCGGACCACCGTCTGGCCACCATGGACACCCTGCCCGAGGATCTGCACGACGGGCACCGGGAGAAGCTGGAGGCGCACCTGCGGGAGGGGTGAGGGCACACTCGGCTGGCCGCACTCCTACAAGTACGCCCCTGCAGGTGTGCGGCCAGCGCACCCGATCATCGCTCGTGACTTCGGCGGCGCGGGACCAGGGGTGATAGGCGCATCAGCGAGCGCACGAGCGTGGCCGGGGTGCGTGCACGGGAGCGGTCGATCAGCGCTTCCAGCTCCTCTGCTGCAGCCGTCACCGCCTGGGGACCCTCGGTGCTGACCAGGGTGAGTACGCGCCGAGCGGCGGCGGGATGGGAGTCCAGCAGGCTGTGGCCGGCACCGCGCAGGGGCACCAGATGGCTGTGCGGAGCGAGTTCGGTGATCCGTTCGGCCACCGACCGCGGGGTGCGCAGGTCCCGCTCCCCGGAGAGGAGGACGACCGGCATCGTGAATCCTGGAATCGTCGACGGCAGGTCGTACGGCTCGCCCTCGAAGGGCGGGAAGCGCTGCGCGAGATCGGCGAAGGATGCCCCGGGATCGAAGGGCAGCCCGTCGGGCTCCGGGGCGTAGTTCAGTTCGCGGAAGGCGATCACCCCCACCAGGTCGAACTCCATCAGGAAGGGTCGACGCTCTCCGGTGTCCATGGGCTCCAGGGCGGCGATGCTCTTCCACGCGAAGCCCCCGGTGCCACGGCGCACCTGGTCGAGCAGACGCTCCAGCACCACGGGGCCGCAGTATTCGTAGACGATGCGAGCCACGACATCGGCCTCGGATCGCTGGACGGTGCCGTCGGCCAACAGTGCCCGGAGCTTGCCTGCGGCTCGCGCGGTGTCCTGCCCGGATCCGTGCAGCAGCCGGTCCCGGGAGGCAGCTCGTACGTCCAGGTGGTCCTGCGCTGTGAGCATTGCCGAGTCCAGCAGCAGGCAGGCGACGCGGTCCGGGTGCTCAACGGCGAAGGCCTGAGCGAGATAGGTGCCGTAGGAGCTTCCGTACACCGCGGCGCTCTGGATGTTCTCCGCGTCGAGCACGGAAGCGATGTCCTCGACCACGAGTCCCAAGCGCATGTCGTCCGCGGTGAGGTCGGCGCCGGTGGCGTCGCGCCGGGACAGGCCCACGCCACGGTGCTCGATCATCAGCAGATCGATGCTGTTGCGGCGCGCCCAGCTGCGCAGCCCGCCGTACAGCGTCGCGGTGCCGAGACCCGGCCCGCCGGGGATCACCACGACGGTGGGACGGCCGGGGAAGGGACCGGTGCGCATGTACGTCAGTGGAAAGGTCGACCCGGAGGCGGTGGGTCGGTCAACGGACCGGGTGCGGTGCCGGCGACGCAAGCGAGCAGCTCGCGTCTCAAAGCGGCCTCGATCATGCCCCGTCCGTGCCCTCCTGCGGTTCCGTCCGTTCCCCATGCAGGGAAGGTACCGGCGCGCAGACCGTAAGCGCCCCAGACTTTCGGTGGATCCTGTCCGACGAGGGTCGTGAGGCCGCGAACGGGAGTGGCCCCAGGGGGAGGCCAACGGCGAGAGCAAGGGTAGAGGGGTGAAAGCACACACGTCCGGCCAGGGGATCCGTCCTCGATCCCGGCAGGCGTCAGTCTCCGATCAGCGCCTCGGGCACCAGGCGGCGGCCGTCCACATCGGCCAGCAGCGCGGCATCGATCTTCTCACCGGCCCGCACGATGGTGAGGCTGCCGCGGTTCTCCAGGATCACCAGCTCAGCGTCCTCCACGCGGTGGATCCCGGCTCGGCGCAACATGGCCATCAAGTGCTCGGGCTGGAGGTGGCGGCGCTTCAGGTGCGCAGCGATCACCTGACCGTTCACCATCACCACCGTGGACTGCGGTCCCTTCAGGTGCAGCACCTTCGAGGCCCCCTCATGGATCCGACCCATCAACGACTCGAGCACCATCAGGGTGCCGATCGCGATCAAGGCCCCCACCAGGGTGGGCGAGTTGCCCAGCATGGCGCGAGCCGCGATCGCCCCGAACAGCGCCACCAGGGTGAAGCTCAGCACCGAAGGGGCCGACATCAGCCGCGGCCCCAGCAGCTGCATCACCAGCGTGTACACGAGGTACAGCACGGTGGTGGAGATGACGACGCCCAGGGCTCCCCAGCCGTCGACGCCGATCTGGAACCACAGGGGGTGCATGTCGTCAGGAGGCAGCATGCTTCGATTATCGGGGCCCGGCCGCGGCGCGACGGGACACGCACCGCGGCGACCTCCCGGCGGGCCACCGCGGCGACTGCAGCGATCAGTGTGGGGCTGCGGGGCACCGCTGCAGGACCTTCGATCAGTTCGATCCGATCAGGCCCCGAAGCCGCCCATGTTGGCCATGTCCTTGAAGCGCGAGTACTGGCCCTGGAAGGCCACGGGGATGGTGGCGGTGGCGCCGTTGCGGTGCTTGGCGACGATGAGGTCAGCCTCGCCGGCGCGCTGGGACTCCTTCTCGTAGTAGTCCTCGCGGTGGATCAGCACGATGAGGTCCGCGTCCTGCTCGATCGAG
Source organism: Brachybacterium sp. p3-SID1565 (assembly GCF_025143785.1). Taxonomy (NCBI): domain Bacteria; kingdom Bacillati; phylum Actinomycetota; class Actinomycetes; order Micrococcales; family Dermabacteraceae; genus Brachybacterium; species Brachybacterium sp. p3-SID1565. The sequence goes on along the minus strand of NZ_JAMBDS010000026.1, from coordinate 35,652 downwards.
CCGGACTCGCGCAGGTCGCTCATCATCGGGGTCTTGTCCTGGCGCTGCTCGTTACCGCGGTTCAGCTGCGAGATGGCGATCACCGGCACCTCCAGCTCCTTGGCCAGCAGCTTCAGCGCGCGGGAGAACTCCGAGACCTCCTGCTGCCGGGACTCCACGCGCTTGCCGGAGCTCATCAGCTGCAGGTAGTCGATGACCACGAGCTTGAGATCGTGCTTCTGCTTGAGCCGGCGGCACTTCGCGCGGATCTCCATCAGCGACATGTTGGCGCTGTCGTCCATGAACAGCGGGGCATCGGTGATGCGGTTCATCGCCCGGGCCATGGCCTGCCAGTCGCGGTCGTCCATCGAGCCGTCGCGCATGCGGTTCATCGGCACCTGGGACTCCGCCGAGAGCAGACGCATGGTGATCTCGGTCTTGTCCATCTCCAGGGAGAAGATGACGGCCGTCTGACCGTTGTGGATCGAGGCGCTGCGCAGCACGTCCATGCCGAGCGTCGTCTTTCCCATGGCGGGGCGCCCGGCGAAGATGATCATCTGACCGGCGTGCAGGCCCTGGGTGAGCTCGTCGAACTCGGCGAAGCCGGTGGGGATGCCGGTGACCTGGCCGCCGCGGTTCTGGGTGGCCTCGATTGTGTTGAGGGTGTCGTCGATGACCTCGCCGAGGGCCACGAAGTCCTCGGACTGGCCGCGCTCGGTGACCGCGTACACCTGGGCCTGGGCCTCGTTGATGACCTCCTCGATCTCTCCGCCATCGGCGGCGTAGCCGAGCTGGACGATGCGGGTGCCGGCCTCCACCAGGCGGCGCAGGGTGGCGCGCTCCACCACGATGTCGGCGTAGAAGCCGGCGTTGGCGGCGGTGGTGACCATGTCGATCAGATCAGCGAGGTAGGCGCCGCCGCCCACGCGCTGCAGCTCGCCGCGCTTGGTGAGCTCGTCGGAGACGGTGACCAGATCCGCCGGCTCCCCGCGGCCGTACAGGTCCACGATCGCCTCGTAGATCAGCTCGTGCGCGGGGCGGTAGAAATCGATGCCGCGCACCTTCTCCACCACATCGGCGATGGCGTCCTTGGACAGCATCATCCCGCCGAGCACGCCGCGCTCGGCGGCGAGATCCTGGGGCGGGGTGCGCTCCAGGCCGCGGTCCGGTCCAGCTTCGAAGGCGTCAGTCGATGTCACCGGTCCAGTGTAGGAAGCCCACCGTGCCCCCGGGACCGCCGTGGGCCGTAAGGTGGACAACTCCCCCACCGTCATGGAGTCACCGCGTGAGATACCTCGTCCTGGGCCTGATCGTCGGCCTGCTGGTGATGCGTCTGCTGCGCACCCGCTGGGCGGGGACGCTGCTGGGCATCTCCCGTCGCGCCCTCGAGGTGGCGCAGCTGATCCTGCTGGCCGTCACGGTCGCGATCGCACTGGCCGCCGAGGAGTGGGTGCTGCTGGCCGTGGTGGGCGCACTGCTGATCTGGGCGATCGTGGACCTGGTACGGGGGCGGCGCGCGGGGCGGACCGCTGGAGGCAGCGCACGTCCGAGGGGAGCACCCGAGAAGAGCCGGCGCCGGTGAGCGGAACCGGGACGGGGCCACCGGCCCCCTCCACCGGGAAGGCTGGGCGGGCTGCTGACGAAGGTGATCGTGGAGGCGCTTCGTCGCACCGGTGTGCTGGACCAGTGCGCCATCGTGCGCGACGGCTCCCGGACGCAGGCACTGGAGCGCCGTGTCGCATCCTGAGTCCGTCCTGCTCTGCGGCCTCGAGGCCGTCTTCACCGCCGGCGCCCCGCCATGAGACATGGTCTCGATGGTGTTGCGCGTCGACCGCACGGATCGACTGATGCACCACAATCCCTTCCGCAGCTTTGCATGCCCATGCGCAGAGGAGGACCATCGATCCTCGTGAATCGAGACCAGCACTCCCCTGACAGCCCAGCTGGCGCACCGCAGCCATCGGCCACCGTGCCCGTCGGCCCCGACCCTCGCGATCCCTCGGGTGGCGCACTGCGCCCTGGCGCCGCGAACGCCCCCGGCGCCGCGAACGCCCCCGGCGTCGCGGGTGCCCCCGGCGGGTACGACGCCGAGCACAACCCCTCCGGCAAGACCTTCATGGGCCAGCCCCGCCCGCTGGCGAACCTGTTCAGCGTGGAGATGTGGGAGCGCTTCAGCTTCTACGGCATGCAGGGCATTCTCGCGATCTACATGTACTTCGCGGCCACCGACGGCGGCCTGGGGATCGACGAGAACGTGGCCCTGGGCATCGTGGGTGCCTACGGCGGCTCCGTGTACATCTTCTCCATCCTGGGCGCACTGATCTCGGACCGGCTGCTTGGACCGGAGAAGACCCTGTTCGGCTCCGCGGTGATGATCATGCTGGGCCACATCGCCCTGGCCCTGATCCCGGGCGTGCCCGGCCTGGTGGCGGGCCTGCTGCTGGTGGGCGTGGGCTCGGGCGGCCTGAAGTCCACTGCCGCCACCCTGGTGGGGTCGCTGTACGACGTCTCCGACCCCCGCCGTGACGCCGGCTTCTCCATCTACTACATGGGCATCAACATCGGCGGCCTGCTTGGCCCGCTGCTGACCGGCCTGCTGCAGAAGGAGTGGGGCTTCCACTTCGGCTTCGGCCTGGCCGCGATCGGCATGGCCATCGGCCTGACCCAGTACGTGCTCACCCGCAAGGGCCTGCCCGCCAGTGTCCACGTGGTGCCCGACCCGCTGCCCCGCTCGAAGTACCCCCTGTGGGGCGGCATCGCCCTGGGCGGTCTGGTGCTGATCCTGGTGCTGGTGCTCACCGGCGTCGTCAACCCGGCGAACCTCGCCACCATCATGACCGCGCTGTCGGTGATCGGTGCCATCGTCATCTTCGCCCTGCTGCTGACCACGCCGAAGATAAGCGCCGACGAGCGCTCCCGCGTGATCGCGTTCATCCCGCTGTTCATCGGCACCGCGGCGTTCTTCGCGCTGTTCCAGCAGCAGTTCACCGTGATCACGCTTTACTCGGACACCCGCCTGGACCGCGCCCTGCAGCTGCCGTTCCTGGGCGAGTGGGAGATGCCGATCTCCTGGGCGCAGTCCTTCAACCCCTTCTACATCATCGTGCTGGCGCCGCTGTTCGCCCTGATGTGGACCAAGCTGGGTCGTCGCCAGCCGGGCACGCCCACCAAGTTCGCGATCGGCATCATCCTCATGGGTGCGGCGTTCCTGCTGTTCCTGCCGATGGCCTCGGTGGCCGCGGTTCCCGTGCTGTGGGTCGCGATGATCATGCTGGTGGCCACCCTGGGTGAGCTGTCGCTGTCGCCGGTGGGCCTGTCCCTGGCCACCAAGCTGGCCCCGCGCGCCTTCCCGGTGATGATGATGGCGCTGTACAACCTGTCGGTTGCCCTGGGCACCTCGCTGTCTGGCTCGCTGGCGCAGTTCTACTCCGCCGACAACGAGACCGCCTACTTCGGTGCCCTCGGCGCGATCACGATCGCGATCGGCGTGGTGATGCTGCTGATCGCCAAGCCCGTGGGCCGGGCTATGCGCGGAGTGCGCTGACCTCCAAGCCCGCCGGCCGGGCCATGCGCGGAGCGCGCTGGCCCCCAAGCCCGCCGGCCGGGCCATGCGCGGAGCGCGCTGGCCCCCAAGCCCGCCGGCCGGGCCATGCGCGGAGCGCGCTGGCCCCCAAGCCCGCCGGCCGGGCCATGCCCCGGTCCCCGTCGGATGACCCCACCCCCGTCGACGTGCGAGCAGTTGGTGCTATGAGGCATCCATAACGCCAACTGCTCGCACGTCGACCGTCACGCCACCCCCGACGTTTCTCCGCACGGGTCCGGCAGGCCCGCCGGGCCCGTGCAGAGTCTGGATCGGGCGGTGGGCCCGCCGCCCGATCCGGGCGACCCTCAGGTCTCCTTACGGCGCCGGCCGTGACCGGTGCCCAGCTCCTCGGCAGCCTTCTCGATGGCCTCCGGTGAACCGTGGGCAGGCTCCTCCTCCGTGGTGGGCTCGATGTCCTGATCCACGGGGCGTTCGGTGTCCCGATTCGTGGCTGGTTCGGCATCGCGCACGGAGTCGCGCTCGGAGGTGGGCGCACTGGAGACCGCGGCATCGGCACCGTCCTCGGCCCCCCGATCGTGCTCGACCACCTTATGGGCGGCGGCGGTGCCGCCGTGCCCGTCGGCCGCGAGCTTGCGGGGCCACCACAGGTGGCGGCCCAGCTCGGTGGCGATGCCGGGCACCTGCAGGGTGCGCACCAGGAAGGTGTCCACGAGTACGCCGAGGGCCACGATGAAGGCCAGCTGCAGCAGGAACAGGATCGGGATCACCACGAGCGCGGCGAACGTGGCGGCCAGCACGACGCCGGCCGAGGTGATCACGCCGCCGGTGAGCGCGACGCCGCGGATGATGCCCTCGCGGGTGCCGTGACGCTCGCTCTCCTCCCGCACGCGCGTCATCAGGAAGATGTTGTAGTCAATGCCCAGTGCCACCAGGAACACGAATCCGTACAGCGGCACGGCCGGATCGGCGCCGGGCAGGTCCAGCACGTGGTTGAACACCAGCGCCGCCACACCCATCGCGGCGGCGAAGCTCAGCACCGTCGTGATCACCAGCATCAGCGCCGCCACGATGGCGCGCATCAGGGCGATCAGGATCAGGGCGATCACCGCCAGCACGATCGGGATGATGAGGTTGCGGTCGTGGATGGAGGCGTCGTCAGTGTCGACGTCGGTGGCGGTGTTGCCGCCCACCTGCACGTCATCTCCGTAGGCCTCGCGCAGCTCGCGCACCGTCTCCTGGGCGGCGGCGGAGTCGTAGGCGTCGGTGAGGGTGGCCTGGAGAAGCACCTTGCCCTCCGAGACCGTCGGCTCGGCGACCGGAGCGTTGGGATCGGGGATGGAGCCGACGAACTCGCCGTCCTGGAAGGAGAGCTGACCGGCCGGGTCGTCGTTGGCGGTGAGGGAGACGGACTCCACGCCCTCCAGGTCCAGGGCGGTCTGGGCGACCTCCTCGGCGTCCTCCTCCGGGGCCAGGATGTACGCCGGGGTGCCGGAGCCGCCGGGGAAGTGCTCGGAGAGCACCTCCTGGCCGTCGCGGGCGTCGGAGGCGGTGAGGATCAGGTCGCTCTGGGCGACGCCTTCTGCCTTCAGGGTCGGGAAGAACGCCGCGCCCAGGATCAGCAGCAGGGTCACGCCCACCCAGATCCGGCGGGGATGGCCCACGGTGTACTTGCCGATGCGGCCGTACACGCCGTGGCCCTCGACCACCTGCTCCAGGGACTGGTCGGCGCGGGCGTCGGCCTGCTCGCCCTGGGCCTCCTCGCCGGCGTAGCGGGGGACGCGGGGCCAGTAGGCCACTCGCCCGAACAGCGCGAGCAGGCTGGGCAGCAGGGTGAGGGCGGCCAGGATCGCACAGAGGATGCCCACGGAGGCCACGGGACCCAGGGCGCGGTTGGACTCCAGGTCGCTCAGCAGCAGGCACAGCAGGCCGGCGATCACGGTGCCGCCGGAGGCGATAATCGGCTCGACCGCGCCCTTCCAGGCGGACTTCAGGGCCGTGACGTGGTCGCGGCTGCGCTCGAGCTCCTCGCGGTAGCGGGCGGTCAGCAGCAGCCCGTAGTCGGTGGCGGCCCCGATCACCAGGATGAAAAGGATGCCCTGCACCTGGCCGTTGAGCAGGAATAGGCCGGCGTCGGCCAGCAGCCAGTTCACCAGCACCGCCACGCACAGGGCGAACAGGGAACTGGTGAGCACGAGCAGCGGCAGGATCACCGCGCGGTACACGATCAGCAGGATCACCAGCACCACGGCGAAGGCCACGATCAGCAGCAGGCCGTCGATGCCGGCGAAGGCCTCGGTGAGATCCGCCGAGAACCCGGCGGGCCCGGTGACGTACACGTCGATCCCGTCGACGGTGCCCTTGAGGCCCTCGCGGAGGGAGTCGACGGTCTCGCCGGCCTCGACGTCCGCATCGATCGGCACGAAGACCTGCAGGGCCTGGCCGTCCTCGGAGGGGATGGGCGGGGACGCCTCGCCCACGGCCTGCGCATCTGCGGTGACCGATTCGATGACCTCGGTGAACTCGTCGATCTGCTCCTCGGTGAGCTCGCTGCCGTCGGCGCTCTGCGCGACCACGATGGCGGGGATCTCGTCGGACTCGAAGAATCCGGCCTGGGCCTCCTGCACGGCGGTGGACTCCGCGCTGGAGGGCAGGTAGGTGGTGGGGTCGTTGGAGGAGACCTCCCCGATGCGGCCGAAGAAGGGACCGCCGATGCCCGCGAGGGTCAGCCACACCAGCACCAGTACGGCGGGCACGACGACGCGCAGCAGGCGTGCCTTCCCGCGGGCCTTGCCGTCGCCCGTCCCGCGGGGCTTGCCGTCGCCGTGCCCGGCGGGCTTGTCATCGCCGATCCCCCGGGTGCTGCCGCCGCCCTGTCCGGCGGAATTGCCATCACCGACCCCGCGGGTGCTGCCGTTATCCACGCGGTGGGAGGACGTGGGGGGTGGGGAGTCAGTGGGCATCGGGCACCTTCCACGGCTGTCGCCTGCGTGCGGGGTGGCAGCTGCCGGGACCTGTGACCCGGGCGGCACGAGGGAGAAGATTGCTAACGTCGTTAGTTAGCGGCTTGTTCATCGTAGTCCATGCACCTCGCAAGAGGTCTACAGTGTTGTGGATTCCTGCGGGGTGATTCGGACACATCTGCGTCCGCCTCGACCCGCCGGTCAACCCCATGGCGGCCGCCCTCATCCTGCACGACGAGAGAGACGTGAACCAGAACCTCTACTCACCGACGTCGAACGATCCCCATGGAGAGCTGTTCGACCACGAGGCGCTCTCCCCTGGGGAGCTCGCCCAGATCGGCGAGCTGTTCGGGGCGATGGGGGCGCTGCGGGACGTGGAGCGTCGGATCATGGACGCCTCGCAGCAGTACATGAAGCTCAACGCCACCGCGATGCGAGCGATCCACGTGCTGATGGTGGCCGAGAACGACGGCACCCTGGCCACGCCCACGGTGCTGGCGGAACGACTGGGCATCTCCACCGCTGCCGTCGCGAAGATGATCGCGAAGCTGGAGGCGGACGGACACGTGGTGCGCCACCGCCACCCCTCCGACCGTCGCGCTCAGACCCTGACGGTCTCCCCCTCCACCCGCGCGGCCGCGATGGACACGATGGGCCGCACCCAGGCCAGCCGCATGCGGGCCGCAACCGTTCTCACGGCTCAGGAGAGGGACGTGGTGATCGGGTTCCTGCGACGCACCGCCGAGGATCTCGCCGCATCGCTGGACCGCGAGGACAACTAGGACAGCCAGGAGACGCTGGAGAGCCAGGCCAGGAAGGGCAGCCTGGCCGTTGTCTCCGGCCCGCCGGCGTCAGCGCCCGGCCGGTGTCCCCACCGGTCAGCTGCGGTCACCGCCCGGCGCCCTCATCCACCACGATGTCTTCCTGCTCGGGGTGACGTGCCAGCCAGCTCTCGACGAACGGGCAGATCACGGCCACGCGCATCGAGGCGGCCCGCGCGTCGGTGAAGGCCGTGCGCACCAGGGCCGAGGCGATCCCCTCGCTGCGATGGCCCGGATCGGTGACGGTGTGCAGCAGGCTCACCCTGTCGCCGGTGCGCTCGTATGTCAGCATCCCCACCACGTCCTCACCCTCGACGGCGACGAACCGGGAGTCGTTGAGCTCATGGCGGATCTCGAACTTCGGGTGGGAGAGGGGATTGTCGAAGTCGTCGTCGGCCATCGTCGGCGCTACTCATGAGTCCGGTGGGCAGTCGCAGGCACGGTCCGTGCAGCCTCTACGGTACGCCTCGCAGGCATTCACATGAACAGCTCGTGCAACGATGCAGGGCGTGATCACACCGCCCAAGCCCCACCACCCCGCCCGCGACGCCCGCACCACCTCGCACAACGAGGAGCGCACGGCCTTCGCGCAGGCCTCGCACGCCCTGCAGTGGCACCGCCCGCCCTCGCCGGTGTGGGGCGATGAGCGGGAGGCGGTGAGCATCGCGCTGGAGTGGGCGGCGGCGCACACCGCGCTGGCCTCGGACCCAAAGGCCACCGCCCGCAGCGCCCAGGAGCTGCAGGAGCAGGCCGGGCAGACCATCACCGCGCAGGGCATCGGCGCCCAGCGGGCGATGGAGCTGTTCGACCAGGTGCTGCTGCCCGCCACCCGAGCCTCCGACGACCCGATGAACCTCGCCTACATCCCTGCAGCCCCCACTCGGGCCGCGGTCGCCTTCGACACGGTGGTCTCGGCTGCGAACGTGTTCGGCGGGCTGTGGGAGGGCGGCGCCGGGGCGATCTTCGCCGAGAACCAGGTGCTGCGCTGGCTGGCCGATCTGCTGGGCTGGCCGTCGGATGCGGCCGGGGTGTTCGTCTCCGGGGGCACCAACGGGAACCTCTCGGCCCTGGCCACCGCACGTGAGCACGCCCGCCGCACCCGCGGTGGGAAACCTGCCGGAGGCTGGGCATTGGCCTGCGCCTCCACCGCCCACTCCTCGATCTCCTCAGCCGCGCGGCTGCTGGACATGGACGTGGTGATGGTGCCCGTCGATGCCAACGGGCACCTCACCGGCGAGGCGCTGGAGCCGCTGCTGGCGGCCGATGAGAGGATCTGCGCGGTGGTGGCCTCCGGCGGCACCACCAATGCCGGGATCGTCGACGACATCGCCTCGGTGGTCGAGGTGGCGCACCGCCACGGCGCCTGGGTGCACGTGGACGGCGCCTACGGCGGCGCGGCGCTGACCGCGCCCAGTGCCCGCCACCGCTTCGACGGGATCGAGCAGGCAGACAGCTTCATCGTGGACCCCCACAAGTGGCTGTTCGCGCCGTATGACTGCTGCGCCCTGCTGTACCGCGACCCGCGCCCCGCGGCGGAGGCGCATGCCCAGCACGCCGCGTACCTGGACTCGATCGACCGCGGCGAGTCCAACCCGGCCGACCTCGCCGCGCACCTCTCGCGCCGCACGCGCGGACTGCCGCTGTGGTACTCCCTTGCCACGCACGGCACCGAGGCGTACACCCGGGCTGTGGAGCGCTGCCTGGCCACCGCGCGCACCGTCGCCGCCGCGATCCGGGACAGCGAGCATCTGGAGCTGCTGCTGGAGCCGGAGCTGTCGGTGGTGGTGTTCCGCCGCCCCGGCTGGGACCTCGAGGCCTACCGTCGCTGGTCCCACCGGTTGGCGAAGGAGGGCGTGATGCTGTGCGTGCCCACAGCCTTCCAGGGGGAGCCGGCGCTGCGCCTGGCCTTCGTGAACCCGTCGGTGGAGCCCGATGCGGTGATCGCGGTGCTGAGCGGCACCATGGGCGAGCCGGACGGCAGCTGAGGGATGGCATGTCCGATCCCACGCATCCTTTCCAGGGCCTGATCGGGTTCTCGTCCGTCCGGTTCGACGTGCCTGGTTGACACTCTCGCCAGTCAACCAGACTGACACTTCACAATCTGTTCGGACTGTCACTGTGAATGCTGTGGGACTTTGACCTTCGGCGATGTCAAGGCGTCGAAGCAACATGGGGCTCGCCGGCGAGCAGTCGAGCGAATGCCTCGGTGGGCGTGAGATAGCCCAGTCGGCGGCGGGGTCGATTGTTGATCTCCTCGGCGATGGTGGTGAGGTAGGGCTGGTGATCGGGGATCACCGTGCCCTTGGGCAGATACTCCCGGTAGAGCCGGTTCGTGTTCTCGTTGCTGGGCCTCTGCCAGGGCGAGTGGGGATCGGCGAAGTAGACCGGCATCGCCGTGGCCAGGGAGACCTTCGCGTGCTGGGCCATCTCGCTGCCCTGGTCCCACGCCAACGATGCCTTCATCATCTCGGGCAGGTCGTTGAAAAACTCGATGACCGCGTCAGCGGTTGGCTCGGCGTGTTTCGAGGGCAGGGCCAGCAGCCCGGTGAACCCGCTCATCCGCTCCACCAACGTCGCCGCGCACGAGGTGCCGTTCTTCCCGATGATCAGGTCACCCTCCCAGTGCCCCGGCACCCGACGCTGGGCGGCGTCCTCACCCCGCTCGCTCAGTGGCACCATCCCCACGATCGGGCCGCCCCGAGACCGACCGGTGGTGCGGGGCCTGCGCTTGGTCCGCTTGGACTGCAGGAAGATGCCCTTGCGGGCGAGCTCACCCTTCGGGATTGCGTAGATGTACTGGTAGATAGCCTCACCGGAGACGGTTCGGCCGCGTGCGTCAGGAGAGTTCGCCATGCGTTCAACGGTCGGGTCTGCGGCCTCCAGACGCAACCGGCCCGCTATCTCGTTCGGCGTCCACGACGCGGCCAGATCCGCCTCCACCCGCGCCTGCAGCACCGGATCCCGAGCGACCTTCCGCTGCTGCGGGCGAGCCCGCCGACGCTGCGCTCTGACGTCTGCGGTCACGGCTTGGTAGCCGCGGGTCTTCGTCGAGTTCCGGTGAAGCTCCCGCGAGATCACCGACGGGCAACGCCCCAGGTGACGGGCGATCCTCCGCACCGACCAGCCCGCTTTCGAGGCCGTCGAGATCTCCGACCTGTCACTGAACGACAACCCCACCCGCGCCATCCGCACACTCCACCGATCAGACCCCCGCCGACCGGGAGTGTTGCTTCGACGCTATGACACCACCTTCAACGCTCCGCTCACCTGCATATTCGCACCCGAACAAACACTTGCACACTTGCAATCGTCAGAGTAGGTTTCACACTGTGGAGTTGACAGTATCCAGCGTCCTTGCCGTCCTCGATGAGCTGCGAGTTCACCGCGGAGACCGCACCGACGTCGATGCCAGGTCGACTGACCAGACACGTTCCGCGGTCGGAGAGTTGTCTATTCGGATGACTCGGGCTTAGATTGGATCCACACCACCCGACCCCTCAGGGGTCGGGTTTTTCATTGTCTGGCTCACTTCCCCGCGCCGAGCCCCTCGATCAGTGCTGCCACCCGCTCGGCATCCTCCTGGGCGCCGATGGCCAGCCATCCCTCATGGGCCCGGTGCGCCACTTTCTGCGCCTGGGTGTGCTCGCCGCGCTCGGCGAGCAGGGCGGCGTGGCGTTCGTCCAGGTAGGCGGCCCAGTAGCGGGCACGGTCGTCGTGCCCGGGGGGCATCTGGTCGATGGCCCGCAGAGCCTCGAGCCGGCGCTGGTCGACGTCGCTCGCCTCCACGCCGTCCTCCCCGCGTCCCGCGGCGGCGGCCACGGCGATGAAACGGCCCACCAGTGCATCGACCCGGTGGTCCCAGAGCGTCTCGGCCGGCAGCACGGGGCGTCCACCGTCGTCGCGGGTGCGGCGCTCGATCGCCGCGGCCGCCGACAGTGCCAGGGCCGTCTGCTCCAGGTCCATCGCCCGGCGCATCACCAGGGACTGGGCCTGCAGCTCGGCCAGCACCAGGCGGGAGCGCTCCGACGCGGAGGTGGCGAGGTCATCGGCCAGCCAGTGCGCGTCGGCCGCCACCTGGCGCAGTTCCACCAGGGAGCCGCGCAGGTCACCGGTGCGCTCGTGGATGCTGGCCGCGAGGCGGGCGGCCTCCAGGCCGCATCGCCGGTCCCGCTCCTGGCGACCGATCAGGCGGGCCTGCTCCAAGGGCACCCAGGCGGCGTCGTACCGCTCGGCGCTGATGCGCTGGGCGGCCACCGCGAGCAGGGGTGCGGTGCGGTGGGCATCGCGCTTCAGGGTGCGCTGCAGGGACAGCAGGCGCCCCGCGGTGAAGGAGGCGTGAGCGGTCAGCCCGGCCGCCATCAGTGCGTTCAGCAGGTCGGTGATCAGGCCGATCCGCAGCGGCGGGTCATCCACGGTGCGCAGGCTGAGCAGGGCGTCGACCGCGTGATGCGCGGCCAATACCGGATGGGTCTGTCCCAGGGTGCGCGCCAGCAGGGCGTGGGCGGAGGTGCGGGCACGCTGCGGGTCCGGGACCGCCTCGCCGGCGACCTCGAGCTGCTCCATCCCCTCGAGCACGTCCAGGGCCAGCGAGGTGGCGGTGGCGAGGTCCCCGATCCCTTCGTAGGCCTGTGCCAGGCGGATCGTGAGCAGGGGCCGGGGGTCGCCCAGCAGTTCCTCGCGCACTGCGGGAAGGGACTGCAGGGCCGCCCCCAGCAGGCGCACCTCGATGCGCGGGTCGTTGCCGCCCCAGCGCTGCGAGGGCTCCAGCGCACCCCCGGCCCGGTCCACCCGGCCCCGCAGGAGGGGCGACTGCAGACCGCGCACCACTGCCAGCAGCTCGGGGCTCACCGCGGTGCGGCTGCCGCGTCGGCGCCCCGGCGCGGAGGCGGACTGCTCGGAGACGGGGACCGCCGAGGGCGCGGCAGCGCTGCGCACCTCCCCCCGCCAGTGGGGCACGTGCTCCAGTAGCACCGTCGCCGTGGCGGCAGCCTGGGCGCGGTGGCCGGTGCGGCGCAGGTGGCCCACCAGATCCGCCGCGGCCTGCTCGCACGCCTCAGCGCCACCGATCATCACGGTGGCCACCAGCCTGGCGCGCAGCAGTTCGAGCCGATCCTGGGGAGCCGTGGGACCGGTCTGCTCACGAGTGCGCTCGAGGTGCACCTCGGCCACGCGCACGGCGTCGCGGTACTGCTCGGCATGCAGCAGGTCCATGACGCGATGGGCAGCGCTGAGCGCGTCGTGCGGGGTGGGAGTCGGCAGTTCCGGCGGGCGCAGGGCGACCCTCAGATCGTCGAGCTGCGGCGGCGCCAGGGAGCCCGCGACGTCCCCGGGGGCGGGGAGGCTGTCGGGACCCAGAGCGCTCACGCCCTGAACCTACCAATCAGTCGACCATCGGCTGAACGTGGTGACGGAGCGCCACAGGGCGTGAGCACCCCGGTGATCGCCAGACCACCCGCCATGAAGGCCAGCAGTGCCGACAGCACACGCGTGCGCACCGTCCAACCCCCTGCTGCGGTGCGCAGGATGCTGCGGCGGGGGCGCATGGCGGGCATGACGGCATGGTATGCCGCCGCCGACTCCTCAGTCCCTGCGCAGGCGGCCCTTCAGGATTCCCACCAGCCCGCCGCGCTCCTTCAGGGAACGGCGCTGCGTGGCCGTGTGCCCGCGCTCCACCGTGCCGGGCGCGACTCCGGCGGCACCGGCACGGCCCGAGGCCTCGACAGCCGAGGCATCGACGGCCGAGGCATCGACGGCCGGGGCGGCGACGCTCGAGCCCGACCCGGCAGGAGTGCCCTCGGCCTCGGTGGTCGCAGTGCCCACGCGGCCGACGCCCCCGACCCCAGAGGCTCCCTGCGCCCGTTCAGCGGCACCCCGTCCCCGCTCGACCTCCCGGCGCTCCCGCTCGATGCGGCGCTCCTCATCCAGGGCCTGTTCGCGCAGGCGGCGCTTCTCCCCCGGGCCCTCGGCGATCCGGTACAGCACCGGCACGATGATCAGGGTGAGCAGGGTGGAGGTGACCAGGCCGCCGATCACCACCACTGCCAGCGGCTGGGCGATGAACCCGGCGCTGCCGGTGATGCCCAGCGCCATCGGCACCAGCGCGAAGATCGTCGCCGCGGAGGTCATCAGGATCGGCCGCAGACGCTTGTGAGCGCCGGTCATGAGGCCCTCGTCCAGTTCCATCCCGTCACGCCGGTACTGGTTGACCAGGTCGATGAGCACGATCGCGTTGGTGACCACGATGCCCACCAGCATCAGCATGCCGATCATGGAAGGCAGGCCCAGGGGAACCCCGGTGAGCACCAGCAGGCCCAGCGAGCCGGTGGCCGCGAAGGGGATGGACACCAGCAGGATCAGGGGCTGGATCAGGGACTTGAAGATCCACACCAGCAGCACGTAGGTGAGCAGGATCGCGACCACCAGGGCCAGCACCAGCTGGCCGAAGATGGTCTGCAGGTCCTCGGCGGCGCCGCCGGTAGTGGCCTGCACGCCGTCGGGCACGTCCACCGCGTCGATCGCCTGCTGGGCGGCCTGGGCGGTGGCGCCCACGTCGTCGGTGGAGGCCGGGGTGAGGGACACGGTGACCGTCTCCAGGGAGTTCTGGGAGCGGATCATGGGCCGTTCCAGGGTCTCCTCGATGGTGGCCACGTCGGTCACCGGGAAGCCGGCGATCTGCATGGACTCGAGCTCGTCGAGGGTCTCGATGCCCTCGCCCTGCTCGACGAAGATGTCCAGCTCGGCGTCGCCGATGGTGACCTGGCCGATGGCGGCCGGGAACAGCTGCTGGGCCACCAGGCCCACCACGGCCTCCTCGGTGAGGCCGCGCTGGGCGGCGGCCTCACGGTCCACCGTGATCACGGCGGTGGGCTGCTCGCCCTCCAGGTCGCTGCTGACCTCCTCGACGCTGTCCGGCAGCGGGTCCAGCTCGGCGATGAGCGCCTCGACGGCGGTCTCTCGGTCCTCGGGGGTGGGGCCGGTGACCAGGATGTCCACGGTGGAGGAGCCGATGGCGCCGGCGTCGAAGGAGTCCTCGATCTCCCCGGCCTCCGGGAGGTCCTGCAGCGTGGTGAGCATCTGTTCGCGCAGGGCCTCCTGGTCGGCGTCGGGATCGGTGGTGACCTGGTAGGTGATCTCGTTGGTGGCGCCGCCGAAGCCGAACTGGGAGCCGCCGATGGTGGTCTGGACGACGTCGACGCCGTCCAACTCGGCCAGCGCCTCCTCGGCGTCCACGGCCTTCGCGCTGGACTCCTCCAGGGTGGTGCCGGCCGGCAGGGTCTGGGTGTAGGCGGCGAGGTTCTGGCCGGTGTCGCCCAGGATGTTGATCTTCAGCAGCGGGTACAGGGCCACGGTGCCGCCCAGGATCGCCACCGAGAGCAGCAGTGCCAGGAAGCGGTGCCGCAGCGCCCACGCCAGGGTGGGGCTGTACAGGCGGTGCAGCCAGCCGCGCTCCTCCTTGGCCTCGGCGGCCTCGCGCACCTCGGCCACGGCGTGGGCGTCGTCGGGGTCGATGTCCCGGGCGCTCTTGGGTGCGCGCAGGAACCAGTAGGCCAGCACCGGCACGATCGTCAGCGACACCACCAGGGAGGACAGCATCGCGATAGCGACGGTCAGGGAGAACGGCCGCAGCAGCTCGCCGGCCCAGCCGGAGATCACGGCGATCGGCAGGAACACGATCACCGTGGCCAGGGTGGAGGAGGTGATCGCGCCGGCCACCTCGCGCACCGCGTCCACGATGGCCCGCATCCTGGTCTTGCCGTAGGTGAGGTGGCGGGTGATGTTCTCGATCACCACGATCGAGTCGTCCACCACGCGACCGATGGAGATGGTCAGCGCCGCCAGAGTGAGCATGTTCAGCGTGTAGTCGGCCAGCAGCATCCCCACGAAGGCCATCAGCAGCGACATCGGGATGGAGATCGCGGTGACCGCGGTGGGTCGGATCGCGCGCAGGAACAGCAGGATCACGGCGACGGCGAACAGCAGGCCCAGCAGGCCCTCCTCGGCGAGCGCGGTGATGGACTCCTGGATGAAGGGGGCCTGGTCGAAGACGACCTGGCTCTCGGCGCCGCCGCCCACGGCGGGAAGCAGGTCGGCCAGTTCCGCGCTGACCTCCTCGGACACGTCGACCACGTTGCCGTCCACGGTGGTGTTGACCACCATCACCAGCGACTCGCGTCCGTTGGTGCGGGAGATGCTGGTGGCCTCCTGCTGGGTCTGCTCCACGGTGGCCACGTCCGCGAGGGTGGTGGGTGCCTGCGCGGGGTCCACGTCGGAGCCCTCGGGCGGCAGGAGCACCATCGTCTCCAGGTCCTCGACGGACTCCATGGGCTGGCCGATGGTCACGTCCAGGGAGGTGTCACCGTCGGTGACGGTGCCGCCGGGGATGGACAGGCCGTTGGCGTCCAGTGCCTCGGTGATGGAGCCGGTGCTGAGGCCCCGCTCGGCCAGGGCCTGCTCGTCGGGGGTGATCTTCACGATCTGCGGCGGTGCGCCGACGACGATCACGCCGGAGACCCCCTCAATGCGCTCCAGCTCGGGCACCACCGAGGAGTTCAGGCGGTCGGCGAGGGTGGAGGGGTCCAGGTCCGAGGAGATCGACAGCACGGCGGCGGGGATGTCACCGGTGCCGCCGGAGATGACCTCGGGCTCGGCACCCTCGGGCAGCTGGTCCTCGATGCGGGAGACGGCTGCCTCGACCTGGTTGGAGGCACGGGCCATGTCGGTGCCGTAGGTGAGCTCCACGGTGACCATGGACAGGCTGGACTGCGAGGTGGAGCTGGTGGCCTCCACGTTCTCCAGGCCGCGCACGCCGTTCTCGATCGGGTCGCTGATGCGGTCCTTGACCTGCTCGCTGGAGGCGCCCGGGGAGGTGGTGATCACCTGGATCTGCGGCAGGGACACCGAGGGGATCAGCTCCTGGCGCAGCAGTGTCATGCTCATGGCGCCGACGATGGCGATGACCACGCACACCAGTGCGATGAACGCCCGGTTGTTCAGGCTGAGAGTGGCAAGACGGTGCATAGGATGCTCCTGGAGCGCGCAGACGTGAGGCCGGGACGGGCCGGCACCGGCCGTGCATACGTCCCGAGCACCTCACGGAGCACGGGGCGCACTGTCCCGATCGCACTCTTTCACGGCAACCTCCGTGGCGGATCCGACGAAGGTGGGTGATTGGTCACCCGTGCGGTTCACGGGCAAGGTGGATCACCCTGCCCGAGCTGCGCCCAGAGACGGAGCACGGTCAGATCTCGGCGCCGAAGGCTCCCAGGCCGATCACGCGAACCATCACTGAGCCGTCCTCGGTTCCCTTGAGGACCAGGTGGAACCCGGCCTGGTTGTAGAACTCCCCCAGGGGAGGGTCCTCATCGTTGCGCAGCAGGCACACGGTGTCACCGGGGAAGGTGTCATAGACCGGTTCGCTCGAACCCGCGACCATGGAGGGGTAGGCGATCTCCGAGCCATCGCGCATGAAATAGCTCTGGTACCACGAGCCATAGCCGTGGTTCTCCCCGAACATGCCCCCTCCGATCACCTCGCAGGACTGCACCTGCGTGCCGGGAGGAACCACATCGGCCCGACCGAAGTCAAGGGTCCCGTCACCGATGGTCGAGAAGTCCGTCTGCCCCTCCACCAGCTCAGGATTCACCTTTCCCTCGACGAAGTACGAGGCGGCCGCATCATCACCGCTGATCAGCAGGTCCACGACGTCCTGGACGTCGCCGATGGCAGGCTCCCGCACATCACCGCCGGGGGTGTGCACCACCACGTCGGTGGAGGTGAAGGCCTCGCCGGTCCACTGCCAGGTCATGGTGGCGGAACCGGACTTCTCGCAGGCGCTGCAGGGCTCGTCCCCGAACAGTTCGATGCCGCCGTGCACGTACGTGAGCGTGGCCCCGGAGACAGTGATGTCCTCGAGATACGGCTTCGGTGAGGCGCCGGGCTGGGGGTAGCCGTCCTCGAGGAGATCGACCCAGCCTGCGAGGTGGAGATCGGGATCGTACGCGGCGATCACGGGGTATGTGTACGAGCCACCGCCGAAGCAGTGCACGACGACGATGGAGAGGGCCTGCCCATCCACCTCCAGTGCGGTGGCCTCCTCCCCGAGCGTGTACGAGCTGGAGGGCGCGTTCCCGGGGGCCTCCCCGTCGACGAACTGCACGGGAGCCGCGGTGGGATCGGTGCCCCCGTGCTCGCCGTCGAAGTACATGTACTCGGCGCATCCCGGAGGAACCATCAGAGCTGAGTTGCGCAATTCGTCCAGTGACGGCGGCGATGGCGGCTCTGAGGTGGTGGGGGCCGGGGTGGATGTCGCGGGGTCGGAGGGCTCGGTGCCGGTTGCCGTTGCACCCTCGTCGGCCTCGGCAGCAGTCGGACCGTCGTCCCCGCCTGAGCGGAGCGGCCCGCAGCCGGCAGCGAATGCCAGCAGCAGACCGCACATGGCGACCACCGCTGTCGCCCTGGCGCTGCCTCGCGCTGATCTGGCGTTCATGGGTGACTCCTCACATCTCGATGGAGACCGAACCGTCGTCGGCCACCAGTACCCGTCCGTCGATGGAGATCACGCTGGGATGCGGCCCGTGCTGGGCGCCCTCAGCGGGGACGTCGCCCTCGGGGGTGAAGTCCGCCAGCACGGCGATCGCTGCCAACAGGCGGCGTCGGCGACGGGATTCGACGCGCTCGGTCGCCCCCGACATGCTCTCCCCCTGCACGGCCATCGGCCCCCCATCGAGATGCTACCGGTGCTGTTGGGATGAATCTACAGCGGGCGTGGGAGACTCGCAGGCATGGCCGATCCCTTCCAGCAGAACCCCGGGGAGGCTCGCCGTCGCGTGGACCGCGACATCCTGCGCCTGGCAGTCCCCAGCCTCGGCGCCCTGGTGGCCCAGCCGCTGTTCGTGATGGTGGATTCCGCGTTCGTGGCCCGGGTGGGGACCGTGTCCCTGGCGGGGCTGGGCCTGGCCTCGGTGGTGGTGACCACGGTGGTGGCGCTGTCGGTGTTCCTCGCCTACTCGACCACGGCCGCCGTCTCCCGGGCCTTCGGCGCGGGCAGGCGCGCCGAGGCCATCGCCCGCGGGATCGACGCCTGCTGGCTGGCACTCGCGATCGGCGCGCTCAGCTGCCTGCTGCTGCTCGCCGCGGGGGATCCGCTGCTGGCCCTGTTCGGGCCGACGGACGAGGTGCTCGCCGAGGCCCGCACCTACCTGCACATCAGCGCCTTCGGCCTGCCGGCCATGCTCGCGGTGCAGGCCGCCACCGGCCTGGTGCGGGGGCTGCAGAAGGCCACCATTCCGCTGGTGGTGGCGGGCATCGGCGCCACCGTGAACGTGCCGCTGAACTGGATCCTCATCTTCGGCCTGGACCTGGGCATCGCCGGGTCCGCCATCGGCACCATCATCGCCGAGTGGGGGATGGCGATCGCCCTGCTCACCGTGGTGGCCCGGGGGGCGAGGCGCAATGGCGTGAGCCTGCGGCCGCAGCTGAAGCAGGTGGCCTCTGCGGGCCGTGACTCGGTGCCGATGTTCGTGCGCACCCTGACCCTGCGCGTGGTGCTGCTGGTCTCCACCTTCGTTGCCACCGACCTGGGGGCGGTGCAGCTGGCCGCCCACCAGCTCGCGCTCACCCTGTTCAACCTGTTCGCCCTGGCCCTGGATGCACTGGCGATCGCCGGTCAGGCCCTGGTTGGCCGGTACCTGGGTGCATCGGACACCGCGACCGTGCGAGCGGTGACCTCGCGCCTGGTCAGCTGGGGCGTGGGCGGCGGTCTGGTGACAGCGGTGCTGCTGCTGGTGGTCTCGTACACGGCCCCGGCGTTGTTCACACCGGACGTGGCGGTGCAGGAGAACCTGCGAGCGGCCCTGTGGGTGCTGATCATCGCCCAGCCCATCGCGGGCTACGTGTTCGTGCTGGATGGGGTGCTGATGGGTGCCGGCGATGCGCCGTACCTGGCCCGGGTGGGTGTGCTCACCATGATCGCGACCCTGCCGGGGGCGGCCTGGGTGGCGTGGACGGACCTGCCGGGGATGTGGGCGCTGACCGGGGTGTGGATCTCCTGCACGCTGGTGTTCATGATCGCCCGCGCGGTCTCTCTGGGGGTGCGTGTGCGGGGCGATGCCTGGATGCGCCTGGGGGCATGAGCGTGCTCGCCGCGGGTCGACGGGGCCGCGCTATGCTCGCGCAATGAGTGAGCGCAGCGCCCCTCCCCGCGCCCACCGCCCCCTCCCCCGTACCCTCCCCACCGTGTCGCGTGCCTGGAGGATCGTGCTGATGCTGGCCCTGATGGCGGTGCTGCTGGCGGGCCAGTTCCTGCGCACCAATGACTTCTTCCCCTTCGGCTCGCTGGACCAGTACTCCAAGGGCACCGATCCGAACGGGCAGGTGGTCAACACGTGCCTGCAGGGTGTGCGCGAGGGGGGCGAGCCCTTCGACATCCCCTTCGGCAACCGGTCCGTGGGAATCCAGCGCGGCGACGTGGAGAACCACCAGCGCGAGATCGTGGCGGACCCGGATCGCCTCGCCCCTCTGGCCGCGGAGTACGACCGCCGCCATCCCGACGAGCCGCCGCTGACGGAGCTGATCCTGTGCCAGCGCATCACCCACCTGAAGGACGGCGCGCCGCACGGGGAGCCGGAGTTCGTCGAAGTGGTGCGCTGGAGGGCGAGCGAATGACGACACCCGCGGCCTCGAGTGCCGACCAGACCGGTCGGGCCACCTCGGAACGCACACCGACCGGCGCGTCGACGCTCCTTGGCCTGCTGATCCCGGCGCTGCCCGCCTCCCGCATCACGGCACTGCGCACGATCGTCTACGCCTTCGTGATCGTGGACGTGCTCCTGATCGCGAACGACGTGCCCTCCCACGCCGGCAACGCGCACTACTACCGGCCGCTGCTGCTGGCCCGCCTGCTGCACCTGCCTCCGGTGACAACCGGGCTCGCGTACGCACTGCTGGTGGTGATCGTGGTGGCGTGCCTAATGGCGATGCTGGGCCGATTTCCACGGATCGCCGGCATGGTGGTGGGCGTCGCCTTCGGGATCTGGATGCTGTACAGCCAGGGCTACGGATACGTGTCGCACGATCATCTGGCGCTGATGGTGGCGGTGTGGGTGCTGCCCACGGTGCCCTCACGCGGCTGGCACGACGACACCCCCAGCGAAGCCGCGGGATGGGCGCTGCGGTGCATCCAGTTGGCGGTGGTCGCCACCTACTTCCTGTCGGTGCTGGTCAAGTGGATCTACTCCGGCTCTCCGATCGCCTGGGCGAACAGCGCGATCCTGGCGTGGGCGGTGGTGCGGCGCGGCTCGATCTTCGTGCAGTGGACGCTGGAGACGCCGTGGATCTTCGTGCCCGCCCAGTGGGCGGCGGTGGCGATGGAGACCCTCTCCCCCGTGGTCCTGTTCCTGCGCGGCAAGGCGCTCTACCTCGCGGTGGCGGTGTTCGTGGGGTTCCATCTGACCACCTTCATCGCCCTGGGAATCCACTTCCTGCCCACTGTGATCTGCTGGGCGGCGTTCCTCCCCATCGAGCGACTGCGGGAACTGCCCGCTCGACTGCGTCGGCGCTGAACCGATCCACAGCCACGCCCCGCCACCGCTCGGGACCGCCACCGCTCGGGACCGCCACCGCTCGGGACCGCCACCGCTCGGGACCGCCACTCGCCTGTCGGCTCAGCCCACACCTCGTCCCACGGGGGATTCCCGCCCGTGCACGCCGGCGAGCCGGAACCCGCTCCAGGTGCGTGCTCGGGGACTGAGAGCGGGGCGCACCTCAGAACCACAATTGGTTCTCAGATGCGCTCCACTCGGGGACTGAGAGCGGGGCGCACCTCAGAACCACAATTGGTTCTCAGATGCGCTCCACTCTCAGTGCCCCAAGCGGGTCACGGAGTCCTCAGCGGGTCACGGAGTCCTCAGCGGGTCACGGAGTCCTCAGCGGGTCACGGGGTCCTCGGCAGGTCACGGAGTCCTCAGCGGGTCACGGAGTCCTCAGCGGGTCACGGAGTCCCCAGCGGGTCACGGAGTCCCCAGCGGGTCACGGAGTCCCCAGCGGGTCACCATGTCGGCCGGCCTGGCGCTGGTGCTCACGCCGCTGCTCACCACGGCTCGGGGCACTGCCCGCGCCCCTGTACGGTCACGGCTCGGCGATCGTTCGTTGGCACCGTGCAGCAGGTGGCCGGAGCCACGGGTGCCGCCGTGATGGTGGCCCTGATGAGCCGGGTCGCGGCCGGGGTCGCCGCCCAGGGCGGCGCCCCGATCGACGGCATCGCCCAGGGCACCTCCCTGGCGTTCCTGATCTCGGCCGGACTGGGTGTGGTGACCGTGGTGATCAGCCTGTTCGTCCGCCGGAACCCCGCGGAGGCCGACGCCTGACCGGCCTGGCAACCCTCGCCGGGCCGTGCGCCAGGGCGGAGCGTCCGCCCTCCTGCCGGCGCAGCAGCGCATCGCGCAGGTACGGCATGGCCAGCTCCACCAGGCCGCGGCCGGCGGGACGGATCATCTCGTCGGCGATCAGGCGTGCCCGGTACACGTTCTGGTTGTTCAGGTCGATGCCCATGCGGCGGGCGATGTCGGCCACCGCGGAGGGGCCGTCGTCCTCGAGCATGGCCATCAGGTAGTCGTTCTTGCGACCGGTGATGTCGCGCAGAGCGGGGCCGTGCACGTTGTGCACCATGGCATCGATCGCGTACTCGCGCGCACCCTCCACGTCCTCCACCTCGATCGTCTCCTCGGTGCCGCTGCGCTGCCAGGCCTCGGCGCCGACCACCTGGATCAGGTACGGGTAGCCCTGGGAGATATCGCCGGCGCGCACGGCCGCCTCGGGGGTGATGTGCTTGTCGGTGTCGGCGACCGTGGTCATGATGACCTGCGCGGCCGTGCCCACGTCCACGCTGCCGATCTCCACCTGGTGGGCGCGGCGCAGGAACGTGGTCTTGGGATTGGCGAGCAGTTCGTCCACGCCCGCCCGCACCCCTGCGGCCACGAAGCCGGCCGCGTGGCCGCGCTGCCCCAGGTCCTGCATGTGCTGGGTGATAACGTGGACCTGCTCCGGATCAGCCGACTGCACCTCGTCCAGCAGCACCAGCAGCCCGCCGCCGCGCAGCGAGGCCAGGGACGCCAGGCGGTCCAGCAGCACCGCCAGCGGCACCTCCTCCTCGTCGTACCGGCTGCTGACCTCCCGCCCCACGCTCGCCCCCGCGCCCATCGCGGTGATGCTCGCGGAGGTGAGGCGGGAGCTGCTCGCCTGGGGATCCAGGTCCCGCAGCACGTGCACGGCGCGGCCGCGCAGCTCCTCGGCCAGGGAGTCCGAGGAGGTGTGCAGCACGATGACCTCCCAGCCCACCTCCTCGGCGACGTCGTGGAACTGGGACAGCAGCACCGTCTTGCCCACACCGCGGGCACCGGAGATCAGCACGGAGCGATGGCCGGCCGGGCGGGTGCCCTCCAGGGCCTCGGTGAAGTCCTCCACCGGGGTGCCCTGCATGGCCAGCACCGGCGGAGTGAGCCCGAAGCCGGGGGTGAACGGGTTGCGGTCCATCGGGCCTCCTGCGGCGGGACGTGCAGTCGTCGCGGCCAGCGTACCCACCCGATGCGCTACATGCTGTTACGGAGTGTTACTTGCAGCGGTCTCGGCCCGTCGGAGCCGCTCAGAACGACGGAACCAGCCCAACAGCACCCCGGGCACGAAGCGGTCCACCAGCGGGGCCACGAAGCGGGCCAGCAGCTCCACGATCGCGCCGATCACGAAGGCCACCAGCGGCATCCACGCACCCAGGGCCAGCGCGAATGCACCATCGCCCAGCATTCCCATCTCCACCCGCACACTGGTCCACACCAGCGCCAGCAGCACCAGCGAGCACACGAAGTAGGCGACGGGCAGGGCGATCCAGGAGGCGATCACACCCATGGCGTTGTCCTTGGCGATCACCCGATCGCGGTTCCACAGCAGGGGGATCGCCAGCAGCACCAGCACAGCGAACAGCACCATCGGAATCCACACGTACCAGGGCAGGTCGAAGAACCACAGGAACTCGTCGAGCTGCCCGCTGCCGAAGTCACCGAGGTCTCCGCGCGTGGTCACGTGCACCGGGACGAGCAGCATCCCCAGGCCGACGAGCACGCCCAGCCCGGTGAGCCCCCAGACCGGCAGCAGCAGGAACAGGGAGAGCGCGGTGTCGACCTCCCCGTCGACGGCCATCCGGATCGCGCTGACCGCCGCTGCCATCACACCGACGGGGATCGCGAAGGTCAGGGCGTGCACCAGTGCCAGGCGGGGTGCAGCCGCGAGATCCGCGACCAGCGGCCACCAGGACGGCTTGGTGCTGCCGGCCAGGTGGCCCAGGAACAGCGCCAGCCCGCTCAGCAGCCAGGTGCCCATGAACATGTCCGCCCCGGCCGCGTGCATGGACATCGACATCCCCACCGAGTCGTCGACGAAGGCGAAGGCCGTGACACGGGTGACCAGCAGTGCGACCGCCGCCAGCGCGAAGCCGGAGACCCCCGACCACAGCAGGGCACCGAGCGGGCCGTTGGAGCTCCAGCGGCCGCTGCCCCAGCGGCGCTGGACGAACCGGGCACCGAGGAAGGCCGTCGCCGTCAGCGCCACCGTGATCAGCAGCGGCATCCCCCGCCATCCGGCCTCCATGCTCCCGAGGAAGCCCAGGTCGAGCTCCATGCCATAGGAGCCGAAGGTGCCCAGGGCCACCAGCTGGAACGGGATGCCCAGCAGGCCCACGATCACCCGCCATCCGTCCCCCGGGGAGGCACCCGAGCCACCGCCGGGACCTGACGGAGCACCGAGCGGATCGGTGCCGCCGCTCGGGATGTCGTTGGGCCCGCCGGTGAGGGCAGCCAGGAACAGCGAGGCCAGCACCACCAGTGCGGCGCCGAGGGCGGCGATGTAGGCCAGAGCTCCGACGACGAAGGTGGGCAAGGGGTTGCCGATGCCGATCCGGCGCAGCGCGCTCCCGGCCTGCGCCGCGGACATCGTGCCCGCACCTGCGGTGGCGCCGGGCGCCGCGGGGCTCCCGCAGGCGGAACCAGAGTAAGGGTCAGGGCTCCCGGAGGCGGAACCAGAGTAAGGGTCAGGGCTCCCGGAGGCGGAACCAGAGTAAGGGTCGGGGCTCCCGGAGGCGGAGCCGGCGGAAGAATCGTGGATGTAGCCCGACTGGTTCGGATCCGACATGGGTGCACCTCTCACGCCTGGTGATCGTGGGCGCGGCCCGTGCACCCCCTGCAAGTGAGCCTATCCGGCCGCCAGGGCGGGGTGGGCGCCCGCGGCGCGGGACACCCCGCGCCGTTCCAGAACCGGGCGCCCACCCGACATCACGCCAGCGCCGCGACCTGCGCCCTCACCTGTCGCGTGGCCTCCACCAGGTTGCGCAGGCTGGCCTCCGTCTCGCGGTAGCCGCGGGTCTTCAGGCCGCAGTCGGGGTTGGCCCACAGGGCGCGCGGACCGATGGCCTCCTGGGCATGCTGGAGCAGCTCGACGATCTCCTCGGTGGAGGGGACCCGCGGGGAGTGGATGTCCCACACGCCCGGACCGATGCCGCGCTCGAAGCGTTCGGGGTCGATCGCGTCCACCACCTCGCCGCGGGAGCGGGCCGACTCGATGCTGGTCACGTCGGCGTCGAGACCGTCGATCGCGTCGATGACCTCGTTGAACTCGCTGTAGCACAGGTGAGTGTGGATCTGCGTGCCGTCGGCCGCCCCGGCGGTGGCGATGCGGAAGGACTCGACAGACCAGCGCAGGTAGGCGTCCTGGTCGGCGCGGCGCAGGGGCAGCAGTTCGCGCAGGGCGGGCTCGTCCACCTGGACGATGCCGATGCCGGCGGCTTCGAGGTCCGCGATCTCCTCGCGCAGGGCCAGGGCCACCTGGGTGGCGGTCTGCGCCAGCGGCTGGTCATCACGCACGAAGGACCAGGCCAGGATGGTCACGGGACCGGTGAGCATGCCCTTGACGGGCTTGCTGGTGAGGGACTGGGCGTAGGCGGACCACTCCACGGTGATCGGCTCGGGCCGGGACACGTCCCCGAACAGGATGGAGGGGCGCGTGCAGCGGGAGCCGTAGGACTGCACCCAGCCGTGCTCGGTGACCACGAAGCCGTCCAGGTGCTCGGCGAAGTACTGGACCATGTCGTTGCGCTCGGCCTCGCCGTGCACCAGCACGTCCAGCCCCAGCTTCTCCTGCAGGGCGATCACCCGGGCGATCTCCTCCCGCATCGCCTGGCGGTAGCCGCTCGCATCCAGGCGACCGGCGCGGTGGTCGGCGCGAGCGCGGCGCACCTCAGCCGTCTGCGGGAAGGAGCCGATGGTGGTGGTGGGGAGCACCGGCAGGTCCAGGGCCTGCTCCTGCGCCGCCCTTCGGGCACTGAAGGGCGAGCGCGTGGACGCGTCGGGGCCCAGTGCCGCCACCCGCTCCCGCACTGACTCATCGTGCACACCCGCAAAGTCGCGCGGTACCGAGCGAGGACCGTCGACGTCGCCGGGGACCACGCCCCCGGATGCCAGGAGCACAACCTCGGCCACCTTCTCGTCGGCAAAGGCGAGCGTGGCGCGCAGCGCGGCATCCAGCGCGTTCTCGCGGTCCAGGCTGTGCGGAACGTGCTGGAGGGACACGCTGGTGGCCACGGAGACGGTGCGCTCGTCCCCTCCGGCGGTGCGCACCAGGTCACGCAGCGCGTCCAGGCGGGCGGCGGCCGTGGGCAGCTCGGTGCGCCACACGGTGCGACCCTCCACCAGGCCCGCCACCAGGGCGGTCTCTCCGATGCCGGTCAGCTGCTCGGCGGTGGGCAGGTCACCGCGAGTGAGGTCGAGGTGCACGGCTTCGGCGCCGGTGGACAGGAGGGCGGGCAGGTGATCGCCGATGCCGCCGTAGGGGGTGGTCACCAGGATCTGCGGGCGCTGGGCGAGGGAGGCGAGGCGGCCGACGGAGCGCTGCAGCGCCCGGGCGATCACGTCGTCGACGTCCCCCGCTCCCCCGTCGCTTCGGGCCGCCGCACTGCTCGCTCCCCCATCGCTCTGGGCCGCCGCACTGCCTGCTCCCTCGTCGCGCGCGGCCGACGGGCCGGCGACGAGGTCGATGTCGGTGGCCAGGATGGGCTCATCCACCTGCACCCAGGGCGCGCCGGCATCGGCCAGACGCTCGAGCACCTCGGCGTACACCGCGACGGCGTCGTCCAGGCGATCCAGGGGCGTGAAGCCCTCGGGGGCGCCGTCCTCGGCCTTCGCCAGCAGCAGCAGGGTGAGGGGGCCCACCAGCACCGGGCGGGTGGTGGTGCCGGCGGCGAGCGCCTCGGTGAACAGGTCGATGACCTGGGTGGAGGCCAGGTGCAGGTCGGTGTCAGGACCGATCTCGGGCACCAGGTAGTGGTAGTTCGTGTCGAACCACTTGGTCATCTCCAGAGGAGGCCGCTGGGCATCGCCGCGGGCCAGGGTGAAGTACCCATCGGTGCCGATCCGTCCGTCGGCATCGAGCACATCGGCGAAGCGCCCGGGGATCGCGCCGATGGTGACAGCGGCGTCGAGCACCTGGTCGTACAGCGAGAAGGTCTCCGGGATCGCCGCGGGGGCATCCAGGCCCAGGCCCGTGAGGCGCTCGCGGGTGGCGGTGCGCAGGGCCGCGGTGCGGCGGTCGAGCTCGGTGCGGTCGATGCGGCCGGCCCAGTAGGCCTCCTCGGCCTTCTTCAGCTCGCGGTCAGGGCCGATCCGGGGGTAGCCGACGATGGTGGCGGCGGGCAGCGGGGCAGCAGTGGGCGGCGGCGTGGTGGTCATCGGGGGTCTCCTGTGTGGCGTGTGTCGGTGGTGGTCCACTGGCCCAGGTCGAGGGCCTCGAGCACGTCGAGTGCTTCGGCGTGGCGGTTGAAGGTGTACAGATGCAGGCCGGGCGCGCCGGCGTCGAGCACCCCGCGGATCAGATCGACGGTGAAGCGGGTGCCGATGCGGCGGCGGTCGGTCTCGTCACGGGCGGTCTCCAGGGCGTGCAGCAGCTCGCGGGGGGCGTGCACACCGGAGAGCTCCGCGAGGCGCTGCAGGCGTGCGGGGTCGGTGGCGGGGACGAAGCCGGGCACCAGCGGGATGTCGACGCCGGCGCGGCGGGCCCGGGCCACCAGGTCGCAGTAGGCGGCGGGGTCGAAGAACACCTGGGTGATCGCGAAGTCGGCACCGGAGCGGGCCTTGGAGACCAGCACCTCGATGTCGTGCTGACGGGTGGGGGACTCGGGATGGCGCACCGGGTAGGCGGCCACTCCCACGGCGATGCGTCCGCCGGCCAGCAGGGCGCTGCGGTCGCGCTCCACCTCGCGGATCAGCTCGACGAGGTAGCGGGCGAAGGGGAACTCGTCCTCCTCCGGCACGTGATCCTCGGGGACGTCGCCGCGCAGGGCGAGGATGCCGCGCACGCCGCGGTCCAGCAGGGCCTCGATGCCTGCCACCAGGTGCTGGCGGCGGGCGCCCACGCTGGTGAGGTGGACGAGGGGACGCAGGCGGGTCTCCCCCAGCACGTGGTCGGTCAGTTCGAGCACCCGGGCGAAGTTCTGGTAGCCGGTGCGGGAGGTGACCGAGACGTAGTCGGGGGCGGTCTGCTCCAGCTGCGCGACGGTCTGCTGGAGGCGCTCGAACGAGGCTCCGCTGCGGGCGGGGAACAGTTCGTAGCTCAGGGCGGGCCGTCGCCGCGGGGGCGCGTCGAGCAGGGCGACGGCTGATGTGCCGGTGGCAGCTGCGGGGGCAGTGGATGCGGTGACGGGAGGCGCGGTGGCAGGGGGTGTGACGAGCTTCGTTGGTGGCATGCTCAGGAAGCTAGGACCGCTCAGCCGCTGCTCGGAAGAAACATGAGCGCCTGTGAACCTGTGCGTCATGTGCGGGGCCGTGGCCGACGCATGCGTTCATGCGTTGGTCACGCACAGGGCCCTGTCCAGCCGCGGGGACGTGGCTCGTTCGCGGACCGTGGCGCGCATGGTCCGACGCGCGCCCAGATCGCGTCGTCAGTCCGTGGCGCGCAGGGTGCGATGGGCGATCACGGCGGCCAGCACCATCAGTGCAGCGCCGATGCCGCTGGTGATCACCACACCGGAGTCGAAGGCGTGGCGCGCGGAGTCGAGCATCGGCCCGGCCACCGATGCCGGCAGCTGCTCGGCGACCGCAGTGGCCCCACCCAAGGTCTCCGACGCGGCAGCCTGCTGGGACGCCGTCAGCTCGGCGGGCAGCTGGACGTGGCTGCGGTAGGCGTAGTTGAGCAGGCTGCCCAGCACGGCGGTGCCGAGGACGGCACCGGTCTCGTAGGCGGTCTCGGAGATCGCGGAGGCGGCCCCGGCCTTCTCGGCGGGGACGGCCGAGAGGATCAGGTCGTTGCTGATGGTCTCGGCGCCACCCACTCCGGCGCCCAGCAGGGCGAAGGCGATCAGCAGCATGAGATCCGAGCCCCAGGACCCGGTCACTGCGGCGATCGTGAAGGCCACGCCGTTCAGCAGCAGGCCGACGGTGACGACAGCGGCGGGCGAGACGTGCCGCACCAGGCGCACCACCGCCAGGCCCGCGACGATCGTGACCAGCAGTCCGGGCAGCAGCACCATGCCGGCCTCCATCGGGCTGCGGCCGCTGACCAGCTGCAGGTGCTGGGAGATGAAGTAGAGGAATCCCACCATGGAGAACACGCTCAGCAGGTTCGCGGTGACGGCGCCGGTGAACACGGGACGCGTGAACAGGGTGACGTCCAGCATCGGCTCCCCGCGGCGCAGCTGACGACGCACGAAGGCGATGCCCGCCAGGATCGCCACTGCGGCCGCCGCCACGGGCAGCACGCCCATTCCGGTGGTGGCGAAGGTCTTGATCGCGTACACCAGCGGGGTCATGGTCGCCAGCACCAGCAGTACGCTCAGCGGATCCACGGGCCCGGGGGTGGGGTCCTTGGACTCGGGGATCAGGAGCGGCCCCAGGATCAGCAGGGGCAGCATCACCGGCACTGCCAGCAGGAACACCGAGCCCCAGGCGAAGTGCCCCAGCAGGAAGCCGCCCACGATCGGCCCCAGTGCCGCTCCCCCGGAGAAACCGGCCGCCCAGATGGCGATCGCGGTGCGGCGCTCGGTGGCGTCGGTGAAGATGTTGCGGATCAGGGAGAGGGTGGCGGGCATCAGCATCGCGCCGAAGAAGCCCATCAGGGCGCGGGCGGCGATGAGGGTGGGGGCGTCCTGGGAGAACGCGGCCAGCGCCGAGATCACGGTGAAGCCGCTGCCGCCGAGCAGCAGCAGGCGGCGGCGGCCGATGCGGTCCCCGAGGCTGCCCATGGGCACCAGCAGCCCGGCAAGGACCAGCGGGTACACGTCCACGATCCACAGCAGCTGCTGCCCGGTAGGGGCCAGGGCCTCGGAGATCGCGGGCAGGGCGAAGGACAGCACGGTGTTGTCCACCGCCACCAGCAGCACCGGCAGCATCAGCACTGCGAGCGCCCACCAGCGCGCGCCCGGCCTGTCGTGGCGCGTGGTGGCGGTGCGGGCGGGGGCGGGCAGCACAGGAACCTCCGGGGTCGTGGTGGGACGGATCCTCGTCCGCGGCCTCCACGGACACCGCCGAAACTAAACCGTCCAGACGGTACAGTCAATCGGGCGGAGCCGCGCTGTGACCGGCATGGCAGAGCGCTCCACACCACTTGCCCCAGCGTCCTTACGCACCGTCGCTGCCAGTACGGTTGAGGCATGTCCGCCCGTGATGCCGTGCTCGACGCCTACCAGGCCATGCTCCTGGAGGATGGGCAGCGTGCCACCACCCTGGAGGCGGTCGCGGCCCGAGCAGGGGTGTCCAAGGGCGGGCTGCTCTACCACTTCAAGTCCAAGGAAGCGCTGGCCGAGGGCCTCATCGAGCGCCTGGACGCCCTGGTGGTCCAGGACCTGGAGGAGATGCGCACCGCCGAGGACGGCCCCTCCCGCCACTACGTGCGCACCTCGGTGTGGACCGATTCGGCGTTGGATCGTGCCCTGGTGGCCGTGGCGCACCTGGCCCAGGAGTCCCATCCAGGGGCGCGGGCCGCGATGGCGCGCGCCCGGGACGAGTGGCTGGCGCAGATCCGCGAGGAGGTCGGCTCGCCGGCGATCGCCCACGCGATCCTGCTGATCGGCGACGGTCTCTACTTCGACGCCGCTCTGACCGGGGGGTCCCTGTCCACGCAGGTGGCGCAGGTGGCCGTGGACGAACTGCTGCCCGTCATCGACCACCTGCTGGAGCTCGGCCGGCGCTGATGCCCCGCACCGCACTCAACCGCACCAAACTCGACGGACGCAGTCAGTGGGCGTTGAGGTACTCCTGGAGCGCCTTGACGGTGGCGTAGTTGGTGCGGAAGTCCCACACGCCGTTGTTGCCGTGGCCGATGGCGGCGCGCAGCTTGCGCGTGGTCTCCGCCCCGATCTTGCCGTCGGCACGTGCGCCGACCTTGGACTGCAGGGCCTTGATGTCTCCGGTGGAGAGGCGGCCGTCCTGGCCGACACCGATCCAGGCCTCCAGGGCGCGGGTGGTCTTGGGGCCGAACTTGCCGTCGACCACGAGGTCGGCGCTGGAGGAGCCACCGGGGGCCGGCGCGGGGGCCGGTGCCGGTGCGGCTGCTGCGGGGGCTCCACTGTTGAGGTAGCTCTGCAGCGCCGAGACGGTGGCGTGATTGGTGCGGAAGTCCCACACGCCGTTGCTGCCCAGGCCGATCGCGGCACGAAGCTTGCGGGTGGTCTCCGCCCCGATCTTCCCGTCGGCACGCGCGCCGACCTTGGACTGCAGGGCCTTGATGTCCCCGGTGGAGAGGCGACCGTCCTGGCCGACACCGATCCAGGCCTCCAGGGCGCGGGCGGTCTTGGGGCCGAACTTGCCGTCCACCACCAATGCACCGGAGCTCGGAGCGGGAGTGCTGCCGCGATCCTCACCACGGGAAGCGGCCGAGCCGCCACCGGGCCGGGCGTTCGGATCGGCCCCGCCGTTGGTTCGGGTCAGGCCGGCACGCTTGCCGCAGACGGGCCAGGCGCCGGGGCCCTGCTCGTGCAGGGTGCGCTTGGCAACGGCGATCTGCTCGGCCTTGGTGGCCTGATGCGCCTGCGAGCCGTACTCGGTGCCGCCGAAGGCCCGCCATGTGGAGGGATAGAACTGCAGGCCGCCGTAGTAGCCGTTGCCGGTGTTGATCGACCAGTTGCCGCCGGACTCGCACTGGGCGACCTTGTCCCACACGGAGTCGTCGGCGCTGGCCATGCCTGCCCCTGTGAGGCTGAGCCCTGCCGCCACCACGGCGCCGCCGGTGGCGGCTGCGATCTTGGGGGCCACGCGAGCACCGCGGAAGTAGACGGCACCGCCCTCGGCGCGATGGGTGGGGGTACGGCGGGGATCGGACATGGAGAGGCTCCTGGGGGAAGGGGCGGGGCCTGCCGGGGAGGGCAGGGCCCGCTCGATCAGGCGGGGGACAGCGGATCAGGCGGGGGACAGCGGGGTGATGCATCACGCAGTTCGATCCGCCAGCGACGCCGCTGGGAGGTCGGACCTTCTCACAGTGCCTGCAAAGTGCCGACTTCGGTAGTGCCTCCCCTTGCCTTGCCACCGAATTTTGCGCGCTTTTTACGCAGGTCAGAGGCGATTCAGAATGACATCGATGTGATTCGGGGCGGGTCACGCGCAGTCGACTGCTCCCGTCACCGCATCCGCCGAGACCGAGCCCTGCCCCGTCTCGGAGTCGTAGCAGACGACCACTCCGTACCGCCCACTCGCCCCCAGCACGATGGCGTGGAGACCGCCTCCCGAGTCCTGGAACACCAGTGCGCTCACCTCGAAGTCCACGGTGATCGACTCCTGGGCGGTGCCGCCTGGCCCAGCGTGCGGGGTGAAGCGTGCACTGCCACCGGTCCCGACGACGTCGAACCCTCCGTTGAGCGCAGGCGTGATCTCCAGCTGCGGCTGCTCGAGGATCTCCCAGGTCCCGCCCGAGGGCTGCCCGGCCTCCCGCTCCCCCATCGGTACCGAGAAAGGGCAGGGTTCGGGCTGGCGCGCCTGGCTGTGGGCACAGTCCTCGAGGTGGGATGAGACCTGCTGATCGATGTCCTGTCGGCCCGCCTCGGTGATGTCGTAGCCCACCAGCTCCTGGACCCGGATGTAGCGCGCCTCGGCCCCGAGGGACGGCAGCACGGTGATCTCGAGGGGAAGCGGTGCGACCAGCTCGCCCCTGTCGGGAAGGGCGATCTCGTAGGTGCCGGGCAGGAGCTGGAGCACCGTCTCGTACTGCCCGTCCACGGTGGGGCGACGCACGCGGTCCATGGCCATGGTGGTGCCGTTGACCAGGAGCTCCTCCGCGAAGGGCGGCACGAGCAGCTCCACCGTCCCGTAGTCCACGGGATCCATGCGCCATTCCAGCGGGCTGTAGAAGTTCCGGGAGCGGCCGGTGAGGGTGACAGTGGACTCGTACTGGTGGGTGCCGTTGTCGAGCAGCACGATGGCAGTCGCGCTCTCCCCCTCCGTGCGGACCTCCAGCACCTCGTAGTCCTGCACCCGATCGGTGGCGGCGGAGTAGACCTCATCGGTCATGGCCGCGGTGCCGGGCCCGCTGCCGGTGGAGGTGTGCTCGCGCAGGGTGGCCGTGTCACCTAAGACCAGGGCATCGAGGTACTCGCGCACCGTCGCCTCCGGACCCCGGCCGCGGTTCAGCAGCGCGGGCAGGACGATCCCGAGGCCGATCACCAGGGCCAGCACGGCAGCAATGGCGATCAGCCGACGTCGGGACTTCTCTTTCCCCGCTCCGCCGGCATGGCCCTCCGGCTCGGTTCGCGTCTGTGCCCGGGCGGACGTGCCGCTGGCGGGGCGGTCCGCGGGGCCGGGCACCTCGTCCCACCCGGCGGGGATGCCGGATGCGTCGTCCCACCCGGTGGGGATGATGCGCGCGTGGCCCCGTTGCCTGCGCCTGCTCATGTCGTGCTGTCCCCCGGTTCTTCTCACAAAGCGCCCGGCTGGGCCTTCTCACGGGCCCGGTCATGGATGCTCACGCCCATCGCGATCACGGTCAGCACCATGATGACCACCAGGGCGATCATGAACGCCTCGAGCCATTCGGTGCCGGACTCGGTCAGCGAGAAGATCACGCCGGGGATCATGGCGGTGCCCAGGGCTGCACCCACGCGCTGCCCCAGCTGCAGGATGCCGCCGGCCACGCCGCCGTAACGGGGGTCCACGGAGTTCAGGGTGAGGGTCTGGTTCGGCGAGATGGTCATGCCGTTGCTGAGTCCCATGAGCGTCAGCGGGACGGCCAGGAGCCAGAAGGAGATCGCGCCCGACTCGACGGGACCGACCAGCAGGGCGGTGCCGCCCAGGCCGGCGAGCGCCACGGCGAAGCCGTAGATGACCATGCGGCGGCCCAGGGCGAGCACATACCGCCCGGCGATCTGCGAGGAGACGGCTGCCGCCATGGCCGAGGGCAGTCCCAGCAGGGAGGCCTCGAACGCGGTGTGGTCCAGGTGCATCTGCAGGTACAGCGGGACGATGATCCAGATGCTGGTAGAGCCCAGGAAGTACACCGAGACGATGAGGATGCCGTTGCGGAACGCCTTGTTGGCGAAGATCGCGGGGTCCACCATCGGGGGGCGGCCAATGCGCTTGTAGCGCTGCTCCCAGCCCCACCACAGGCCCACCAGCAGCAGTCCCACGGGGAAGGCCAGCCAGATCAGGGCGTTCACGCCGCGCTCCAGGAACGGCAGCATGATGCACAGGATCGCCACGGACAGCAGGATCGTGCCCACCGGGTCGAGGTCCGCGCGTCGGCCGGTGCGGGAGGCGCGGTCGTCGGGCAGGTAGTGGAAGGCGCCCAGGATGGCGAGCACGCCGATGGGGACGTTCATGAAGAACATCCAGCGCCAGCCCTGGTCGGGCCCCAGGATCTGGATCAGCAGGCCGCCGATCACGGGGCCGACGGCCGTCGCGACGGCCACGGTGGTGGCCAGGAACGCGAAGGCCCGGGCGCGGGCCTGCCCACGGAAGTGCTGCTGGATCAGGCCGACCGTCTGCGGGTTCAGCAGGCCCGAACCGATGCCCTGCAGGATGCGGGAGACGTTGAGGATCTCCACGCTGGGCGCGAAACCGGAGAGCAGGGAGCCCAGGGTGAAGATCCCGATGCCTATCACGAGCATGCGACGCCTGCCGGTGGCATCGCCCGCGCGTCCGGCCGGCACCAGCAGCATGCCGAAGGCGAGGGCGTACCCGGAGATCACCCACTGCAGGCCGCCGGAGCTCGCGTCCAGGCTCTCGCCGATGGCGGTCAGCGCCACGTTGATGACGCTCACGGCAACAAGTGCCATGAACAGTGGGGCGAGGAGGACGGCGAGCAGGGGCTTGCGCCGCACCGGGGGCTGAGCGGCGGGATGGGCGGCGGAACTCACCTGTGCAGGATATGCCTCGGGCGCCGACTAAGCGTGTGAGGGGGCGCGCGAGGTGGAGCGGGCCGAGCCGCCAGTTGCGCCGCACGGACCAACCGCCGCCATACTCGAGCATGGCCTCCTTGCCCTTCTCGATCCTCATGGTGTGCACCGGTAATGTGTGCCGGTCACCGTTCGCCGAAGCACTGCTGAGACGCCGACTTGCAGGGAGCGGCGTGGCGGGAGTCGAGGTGCGCTCCAGGGGAACGATGGCGCTGGTAGGAGCGCCGGTGGCCGCCGAGATGCTGCCGGAGTTCGCACGGTTCGGCCTCTCGCCCGACGGGCTGGTCGGGGCGCAGCTGGATCAGGCTGCCGCGGTGCGTGCCGATCTGATCGTGACGATGAGCAAGCGGCAGCGGGCGTGGATCATCGAGGAATGGCCCGCAGTAGGGCTACGCACGGTGATGCTCACCTCAACCGGTGCGCTGGCTGACTCCGGCGCGTCAGCGGACTCACCCCCCGGCGTGGGCGCAGGAGCGCATCGGGCCGGGATCCGCGCCTGGGCGCGGTCGGGTGCGCAGCTTTCGGCCGCCGACGTGCTGGATCCCTACGGCCGGTCCCCTGAGGTGGCGCGCCGATCGGCCGACGTGATCGCGGGGCACGTCGCAGAGCTCGGCCGGTGGCTGGGCACAGGTGATACCTGAGGGCCAGCACACCAGCGTAATTCCCGGACGCGCGTTGCCCAGCACAGCGGCGCAGTGATCGAACCAGCTCGGCTCAGCGGTACAGCCGGATGGGCAGGGCCTTCTTAATGCCCGCGTAGGGCGGTTAGATGTAGTTGGTCATGACGTTGTCGACGCCGGTGCGGAGGCGTGAGGCCGGGGGCTGATCGCCGCGGGCGGTGTGGGGCCGGGGGCTGATCGCCGCAGGCGGTGTGGGGCCGATGGACTCTTCTATGTCTGTCAAGCCGTGGTCGGCGCCGCGTGGAGCGCCTCGAGAGTTCGA